>DASXBC010000097.1:0-13787 GCA_036406355.1 Solirubrobacterales bacterium
GGGGATATGACGTTCCCGCAGATCACCGATCCGTCGGGGCCCGAAGAATTCACCTGGCAGGTGCAACTGAATGACAACCGGGTGCTTGAAGCGATCAACGAAGAATTTGCGGCCGTCTACTTCAAGGAAAGCCACGTCGTCAACGTCCTGATCGCCGCGGAACATGCGCATGACGCTTCGGGTGCGAGCGTTCCGACCAGCCTCGTGGTCACGGAGCCCGATCTGATCACCCTCGTCGTTCACCACCGAGCCGGAAACCCGGCGGAGGGCGGCGCACCATTCGACTACCCGATCACTGCTGGAGCCGGGTGGACGGTGATCGAACAGGGCGGGACCGTCCCGTCCGAAGTCGTCGTCGCGTCCGATGAGGAGATTCCGAACTCCTTCGCATTCCAACAGTTCCCGCGGATCGAACCCGGCTGCCGGGTCCCATCGCTCAGAGGCCGCAGCCTGCGGACTTCGAGGCATTTGCTGCTGGCGTCGGACTGCAGAGTCGGCGCGATCAGGAGGCGCAGAGGGGCGACGGGGAAAACCGCGAAGGTCGTCAGGCAGTCGCCTCGTCCCGGCACGGAACTCGCAGGCGGGTCACCCGTCGCGGTGACGTTGGGCGCTTAGCGCGCTACGGGCCAGTTGCCTGTTAGCCTCGATTCGTGGGGGTCGTGGATGAGCGGATGCGGGCCTATTACGATCGCCGCGCATCCGAGTACGACGACTGGTGGCTGGGCGAGGGGATCTTCGAGCGGCGTGACCGCCCGGGCTGGTCGGAGGAGGTGGAGCAGCTCGCCGATACCCTGCGGGCGCTGCCCCCGGCGCGGACCCTCGATGTCGCCTGTGGCACCGGCTTCCTGACACGTTTCCTTCCCGGCGAGGTGGTCGCGATCGACCAGAGCGCCGAAATGGCCCGCATCGCGCGGGCGAGAATGCCGGATGCGCGTGTGATCCAAGGGGACGCGGTCCCGCTTCCCTTCGCCGACGCCGAGTTCGACCGACTCGTCACATCCCACTTCTACGGCCACCTCCTCCCCGACGAGCGTGGCGCTTTCCTCGAAGAGGCTCACCGGGTCGGCGGGCAGCTTGTCGTCGTCGACTCCGCCGAGCGCGAGGGCGGCGACACCGAGGAGTGGCAGGAGCGGATCCTCAACGACGGCTCGCGACACCGGGTCTACAAGCGGTTCTTCAAGGCTCTGAACCTGGCCTCCGAGCTGGGGGGCGGCACGGTGTTACACGACGGCGACTGGTTCGTCATCGTCGTAACCGGGGCAGCTAACTGAGCCGGCCCACCGCTCCCGCCTTCCGGCGCAGCGACGCCGCGATCTCCTCGCCCGCCATCAAGGTGGCCCCGATTGCGCGCAGCTCGTCGCGACCGCGGTCGTAGAGCCCGGAGACCCCATCTACCGCGATCACGACCCGGAAGTCCCGCTCGCTCGCCTCATAGATCGAGGTGCGTGGGCAATTCGGGAAGTTGCAGCCGCAGAAGGCCAGCGAGGACACGCCCAGCCGGCGCAGGTGCCCTGCCAACGGGGTTTCGTAGAAGGCTCCCCAGCGCGGCTTGTAGATGACCACCTCGTTCGGGCCGACCTCCAGGACCTCCCCGGCCAGAAGGCGCTCGGCGTCGAAAGCGGCGCCATGCGGGAGGAGTCCCTCGGCGATCTCGGCCCCGGGCGAGCCGGCGATCAGGAGCTTCAGGCCCGCCTCGACGGCGCCGCGCCGGCACGGGTCCACGTTCGAGCCATCCTCGCTGTACAGCCGGATCACGTGGATGATCGGAGCCCCGACCTGGCGAAAGGCGTCGGCGAGGGCCGCCGTCACTTCCGCGGCGGCGGAGGTTCCAACCACCTCGAAATCCTGTCCCTCGAGGACGTCCCGCTGCAGGTCGACCGAGACAAGGGCGATCGAATCGAACTCCGGGCTCACGTAGTCCCGCACGGGGACAAGCTACCGCGAGAGCGCCGGCGCTACTGGACGACGGGGAGCGGCGTGCCGCTCAGCGGCTTCTGCTCGGCCGCCGCGGGCGTCGCCTGGAGGACCGGCAGCTCCTGCGGGGTGGCGGCGACGATCCCGCGCGCCGCCTCGCGGATCGCCTGCGAAGCCGGGGAGTCGGGCTCGGCGGTGACCAGCGGCGAGCCGGAGTCGGCGTGCTCGCGCAGCGCCTCCGAAAGCGGCACCTTGCCGAGCAGGGGGACGTCGAGCTCATCGGCGAGGGCCTGGCCCCCGCCCTCGCCGAAGATCGTGAAGCGCTCGCCGCCGGGGGTCGTGAAGCCCGACATGTTCTCGACCACCCCGAGCAGCTCAAGGTCGAATTTGGACGCCAGCTCGGCGCCGCGGCGGGCGACCGACTGGGCGGCGGGCTGGGGCGTGGTGACGATCAGGAACTTGGCCTGCGGCAGTAGCTGGGCGAGGGTCATCGAGACGTCGCCGGTCCCCGGCGGCAGGTCGAGCAGCAGGTACTCGAGCTCTCCCCAGGCGACGTCCTCGAGGAACTGCTGGATCGCCTTGTGGAGCATCGGCCCGCGCCAGACGACGGCCGAGTTCTCCTCGACGAAGAACCCGATCGACATCACCTTGACGCCGCCCGGCGACTCGAGCGGCAGGATCTTGCGCTCGGCGTTGACGTCCGGTTTGCGGTTGACGCCGAGCATGCGCGGGATCGAGTAACCGTAGACGTCGCAATCGAGCGCGCCCGCGGGGTGCCCTTCGGCGGTCAGCGCCGCGGCCAGATTGGCGGTCATCGTCGACTTGCCGACGCCCCCCTTGCCGGAGGCGACGCAGACGACGTTCTTGACCTCGGCCAGCGCCCCCTCCGGGAGGCGGCCGCGGCCGAGCGCTTTCTGGAGGCTGCCCTTCTCCTCGTCGGAGAGGACGTCGAAGCCGACGGCGACCTCGGTCACCCCCTCGAGGGCCGAGACCTGTTGGGCGACGGCCTGTTCGAAGTGGGCGCGGATCGGGCACCCGGCGGTGGTCAGCGAAACCACGACCTCGACCCGACCGCCGTCGCCGATCTCGATCGAGCGCACCATCCCGAGCTCGACGATCGAGCGGCGCAGCTCGGGGTCGATCACGGCCCGCAGGCTCTCGGTGATCCGGTCCTTGGTCGGAAGTGCCATCGGCCCATTCTCGCAAAGCCCGAATGTGACCTCGTTCACACCCCTGAACGCTCGTTCGGAAGGCCGCGTAGGTCCGCGTGAGTTTCCTCGACCCGTCCCACTACCGAAAGGCATCCATGCTCAACTGGCTCAAGAGGTCGGGCCACGCGACGGCCGTCGCATATCTCGCCCTCTTTCTCGCACTGGGCGGCGGCGCGATGGCGGTCGCCGGCGGAGTGAAGATCAACGGCGGCAAGCTGAAGCAGCGCAGCGTCTCCGGCAAGTCGCTGAAAAAGCACACGATCACCGGGACCGAGGTGAACCTGAACAGGCTCGGCAAGGTCCCCTCCGCGAAAGCCGCCGACACGGCGACCACGGCCAAAACGGCGGACGTCGCCGGCGGCCTGGCGACGATGACGACCTTCAGGTCGACAAGGATCACGTCGAGCGCCAATGGAGCCACCGTCGCGGCGGCCCTCGAAGCCGCTCAGCCGGTGCGGCTGTACGAAGACAGCCACTTCATGCTCTACGGCAAATGCGTCACCGACGAAGCGAGCGGTCTGGCGACCGGAGTGCTCTACATCGCGACCAAGCAGAACGGGGCGATCTTCGACGGCGAAGAGGATGAACTCCCCGGCGGCCTCGAAAAAGGCGGCGTCGAAGAAAGCTTCCTCAACACCAACTCCCCCGAGGATGAACGCGAAGTCGAGCGGGAAACCGCCGCCAAAGAAGAAGCGAACATCCAGGAAAGCGAGGACTTCGCCGCCACCGCAGCCGACGGGTACTCGATCACGGGGCCCTGGCAGCTTGCGGTGAAGCACGGTGCGCTTCCGCAGGGAGGCGGAGCCTACGGGGCTGGCGACGTCTGCCTGTTCGCCGGCTACGTGCTCCACTCCTAGCCATCCCGCACCCGGCTCGGGGGGAGAGCCGAGCGCTCTCCCCCCTTGGCCTTCGAACGAATGTCGTCGGAGGGGGTTTGATGTCGGGTGCACGCGTCGGAAAGGTGAGGATCGTCGGGCTCGGGGTGGCGCTGTCGCTGGCCGTGCTGCTGCTCGTCGCCCGCGAAGCCGAGGCCGGCAAGTACTCGGTCGCGCAGTGCGGCTGGCACCTCGGGGCCGACGCCGGCTGGGCCGACACGACCGGCGGGGCCAAGTTCCACCCCGACTCCTACTGCGCGACCCCGGCCGGTGCCGACCCCTTCGATGGCGCCCACATGAAGAGCTTCACCCAGGGCGCGGGGACCGTCTCGGGCACCCGCTTCGCGCGCTGGCGCTGGGACGCTCCTCCCGGGACGGGAATCACGCGGATCAGCGGGACCTGGTGGCAGACGCTCCACGACGGCATCGAGCAGCGGATCGGGACGATGTCCCCCGCCGGCTTCTCGCCGTTCGCGGTCACGGCGACCACCGACGTCACCCCACGAAGCTTCGTCGCCGGCTTCTCGCCGCCGGCGCCGGCGATCGAGGACAGACTGCTCTGCGCGCGGGCCGAATCGAAGTGGTGCAGCCTCGAACCGGGGTCGTGGTCGGCCGTGCGCGCGGTGACGATCACGATCGAGGACGACGGGGCTCCCGCGGCGGCGATCGGCGGCGACCTCACGGCGGGCGGCTGGCAGCGCGGCACCCGAACCGTCGGCTTCTGGGGGAACGACGGCGGCAGCGGGGTCCGCTTCGGCGAAACCTCCCTCGACGGCGCCCGGGTAAACCTGACCGAGTACCTCTGCCAGAAGGCGCTGATCGGCGGCGAGTGGCTCGGAACCCGGATGCAGCCCTGCCTGACCCTGGTCTCGGGCTCGACCGCGATCGACACGACGAGGTTCAGCGACGGCCCCCACACCCTCGGGCACTGCGCGACCGACTTCGCCGGCAACGTCGGCTGCGCGGCGCCGATCACCGTCGCGATCGACAACAACCCTCCGGCCCATCCCCGGTCCCTGGCGCTCGCCGGCGGCGAGGGCTGGCGTCGGAGCGACGACTTCGACCTCTCCTGGTCGAACCCCGACCAGGGGCCTGCGAGCCCGGTCTGGGGCGCCTACTGGCGGATCACCGGCCCCGCCGGCTTCGACACCGGGGTTCACCTGGCGCCGGGCAGGAACGTCGCCTCTCTCGCCGACCGATCGGTCCCCGGCCCGGGCGCCTACACGCTCCATCTATGGCTGCGGGACGAAGCGGGCAACGACGCGCCGTCCTCGGCGGTCGAGCTGCCGCTGCGGCTCGACAACGTCGCGCCCGGGGTCGGCTTCGAGCCGACGCCGGATCGCGAACCCGCCGCGGAGTTGCCGGACTCGGTCGCCGCCCAGGTCACAGACGCACACTCGGGACCGCAGGGCGGCCAGATCGCCGTCCGACGACTGGGGTCCGAGGACTGGTCGGACCTGCCGACCAAGCTGGTCCCCGGGGCGACCGCCGACTCGGCCCGCCTGCTCGCGCCGCTTCCCCGCGACCTCGGGCCGGGCACCTACCTGTTCCGAGCTGAGGCGGTCGACGCCGCCGGGAACACCGCGACAACGACCCGGCGGGTCGACGGGACCGAGATGGCGCTGCGCCGGATCGCGCTGGCGGCGGCGCGCGATCGGGCTGCGACCCATCCCCCGAGGGAGAAGACCCGGCTCTTCGCCCGGCTTCGCTGGCGGCGCCGCAGCGGCACCGAGATCACCGTGCCGTTCGGAGCGTCCGCGATCCTCAGCGGCAGGCTGCTCGACGCCGACGGCGCCGGCCTTGCCGACCGCCCGCTGCGGGTCGTCTCGCGCCCGTCGCGCGGTGCCCTCTCGAGGATCAGGGTCGACGAGGTTCGGACCGGACGCCACGGCGGCTTCCGATTGCCGCTGGCCGCCGGGCCGTCGCGGCGGATCACGATCGGGTTCGCCGGCGACGACGGCCTCGACGCCGCGCGACGCCCCGGGATCGCGCTCCGGGTCCGCGGCGCGGTCGCCCTCAGCGCGGCGCCGACGACCGTGCCCGCCGAAGGGGTCGTCCACTTCTCCGGCAGGGTCAGAGCCAAGGGAGCGCCGCTGCCCCGCCGCGGCAAGCTGATCGCGATCCAGTACTACGAGACAGCGGCGCGGAGCTGGCGCCCGGTTCTCTTCGTCCGCAGCGACCGCAACGGCCGTTACCGCGCCCGCTACCGCTTCCGCTACCTGAGCGGGGCGGCCCGGATCAGGTTCCGCGCGGTCGCCCTTGCCGAGGAGCGCTGGCCGTACGCGACCGGGGCGTCGGCCCCGCTGACGATCCGAGTCGGCGGCTGACCGATAGGGTCCCTGCGATGTCGCAGGCCACCCTCCACACCAGCGCCGGGCCGATCGTGCTCGAACTGCATGACGACGACGCGCCGAAGACGGTCGAGAACTTTCGCAAGCTCGCCGGCGAGGGGTTCTACGACGGCCTCATCTTCCACCGGGTGATCCCGGACTTCATGATCCAGGGCGGCTGCCCCGAAGGGACCGGAACCGGCGGCCCCGGCTACACCTTCGAGGACGAGTTCAACGACCACAAGGTCGTCAGGGGAGCGCTGGCGATGGCCAACGCCGGGCCTGACACGAACGGCTCGCAGTTCTTCATCGTCACCACCGAGGCGGCGCCGTGGCTCGACGGCAAGCACACGGTCTTCGGCGCCGTCGTCGAGGGAATGGACGCGGTCGATGCGGTCGAGGCGACGCCGACCGGAGCCGGCGACCGGCCGGTCGAGCCGCAGACGATCGAGCGCGTCGAGCTCTCCGAGTAGCTCACTTCTCAAGCCGCGACCAGAACCGCAGCCACTCCTTCTCGTTGGCGATGCCGCCCTCGAGGGTGGTCCGCGGGCCGGTCGGCATCTGCTCGCCGCCGAACTCGAGGATCCGCTCGTACTCCTCGAGTTTGGCCCGGTGGGCGGCCACCTGGTGAGTCGCCAGCGGGCCGGGCTCCGCGCCGAAGAAGATCTTCAGCAGCGCCGGGTCGCGGAGCTCGGGAAGCTCGTCGGTGGTCTCCTTCAGCCACTCGTCGAGGGCGCGGCGACCCTTGGCGGTGATCTTGTAGTGCTTTCTGCGCCTGCCGCCATCCTCGCGCCGCTCGGTCACGTAGCCGGCCGCCGCCAGGCGTTCCGGCTCTGAATAGAGCTGGGCGTGCTGGAGCGACCAGAAGTTCCCGAGGCTCGCCGCGACGCCCAGTTTGAGGTCGTACGGGGTCGACTCGCCGGCGATCCTGAGCATGCCGAGGACGATGTAGGAGGTGGGCGTCAGTCGGATATCGCTTGACATGGGGTTGGGGAGGGAGTATAAAACGGATCGTCTATTGTGGACGGTCTAACAAGGAGGAACAATGACCGCTGAGGCGCAGACCGTAACCGGCCGGGAGTACGCATTGGGGTTCGAGACGCTCGAGGACGAGGTCAAGCTCGACTCGCTTCCCGTCGAGGGGTCGATCCCGGACTGGCTCGCCGGCAGCCTTGTGCGCAACGGACCCGCCAAGTACGAGGTCGACGGCGAGCCCCTGCGGCACTGGTTCGACGGCATGGCGATGCTGCATCGGTTCAGCTTCGCCGGCGGCTCGGTCTCCTACGCCAACCGCTTCCTCCGCACCAACGCCTACCGCGAGGCCGAGCAGGGGCGGATCTCGTACCGCGAGTTCGCCACCGATCCCTGCCGCTCCATCTTCAAGCGGGCGACGACGATGTTCCGGCCGGGCTTCTCCGACAACTGCAACGTCAACCTCGCGAAGCTGGGCGAGGAGTACATCGCGATGACCGAGACTCCGCTGCCGGTCGCCTTCGACCCCGAGACCCTCGACGCGCTAGGCGTCGCCTATGAGCCGCCGGGCCTCCACACGACCGCCCATCCCCACTTCGACCGCGACAGCGGCGAGCTGCTCGCCTACGTCACCCATTTCGGGGCTCGGTCCGAGTACCGGCTGTACGCGCAGAGGGACCGTTCCCATCAGCGTCGGATCGGGTCGCACCGCGTCTCCGAGCCCTCCTACATGCACAGCTTTGCGCTGACCGGGCGATACCTCGTCCTCGTCACCTTCCCGCTCGTGGTCAACCCGCTCGGACTCGCCTTCAGCGGCCGGCCCTTCATCGAGAATTACCGTTGGAAGCCGGAGCTCGGGACGACCTTCCTGGTCTTCGACCGTGCCGGCGGCGACCTCGTCCGGAGCTGCAAGGCCGGCCCCTGCTTCTCCTTCCACCACATCAACGCCTTCGAGCGAGGCTCGGAGATCGTGATCGACATGGCCGCCTACCCCGACGCCTCGATCGTCGACTCCCTCTACCTCGACCGCGTGCGGAGCGAGCCGCCGAGCGGTTCGGCGCTGGCACGGCCGATCCGCTACCGGATCGCCTCTGACCGCGACGATGTGATCGAAGAAGAGCTGAGCGACGCGAGCCTCGAGCTGCCGCAGATCGACTACGGCGAGCGCAACGGCCGTCCCTACCGTTACATGTACGGGATCGGCGCCCACGGGGAGGGCGACTCGCCGGACTTCGTCGACCGCCTGCTCAAGATCGACGTCGAGAGTGGCGAGGAGCTGACCTGGTTCGAGTCGGGCTCATATCCCGGCGAGCCGGTCTTCGTCCCCTCGCCCGAGCCCGATCGCGGCGAGGACCAGGGTGTGCTGCTCTCGGTCGTCCTCGACAGCCGAAGCAGCTCTTCCTACCTGCTCGTCCTCGACGCCCAGACCCTGACCGAGATCGGCAGGGCCCAGGTCCCGCACCACATCCCGTTCGGTTTCCACGGCCAGTACTTCGACTGAGGCCGCGACCTATCCCGGCGCCTCGAGCGGCTGCCTCCCGGCGCGTTCTTCGAGCTCGTCGAAGCGCTCGGTCGGCAGCCTCCGGGTCGCCCAGAACGACCCGACGACGAGGAAGCCGGCGACGAGGAAGGCGATCTTCAGAGAGTCGAGCTGGGCGTCTTCATAGCTGCTCGCGATCGCGTCGACTTCGGCCGGCGGGATGCCTTCCGCGGCCGCCACTTCCCGCACCTGGTCGGCCGAGACGAAGCTGCCGCCGGAGCTCAACCGGACCTCGATCTGGCTCTTCACCCCTTCGGAGAGCTGCGGGTGATCGGCAATCTTGGCCGAGAAGGACGCGAGCAGGCCGCTGATCACGATCGCTCCGAGCAGGGCCGTGCCGAGCGAGGAGCCGAGCTGCTGGGCCGTGTACTGAAGCCCGCCCGCCTCGCTTCGCTCGCGGTCGGAGACCGCGGACTGGACGACGTTGCCGAGCTGGGAGACGATCAGGCCCATTCCGATCCCGAGCACCCCCATCGCGGCGAGAAAGGCGCCGTTGTCAAGTTCTGGCTCGATCGTCCCGAGCAGCATCCCGGTGGCGAGGAGGACGACGAGGAGGCCCGCCCTGACCAGTGTCTTGGCGGCGAAGCGGCGGGCGAGGGCCGAGCCGGCAAGCGCCGCAAGAAACAGCCCGACAGAGGCGGGGAGCATCCGGATCCCCGTTTCCAGGGCGTCGAGTCCCTGCACTATCTGAAGGAACAGGGGCACCGTGAAGAAGATGCCCATCAGGATCAGGTTCTGGGCAAGCAGCATCGCGACCCCTCCGCGCAGGGTGGGGATGCCGAGCAATCGGAGGTGGACCAGCGGTTCGTCGCCGCGCTCCTCGACACGGCGCTCCCAGGACCGGAATGCGGCGAGCAGGATCGCCCCGGCGCCGATCAAGAACGGGGTCAATGAGAAGCCGAACGGCGCGAGCGGGGAGTTACGGGCAATCAGCCAGCCCCAGTTGCTCGCTTGAAGGACGCCGAAGACGACCAGGCCGAGGCCCAGCGCCGAGAGGGTGCCGCCGACCCAGTCGAGCGTCGCCCCCTTCTCGGGCGGGACGGGGGAGATCAGACGGGTGCCGCCGAGTATCCCGATCGCGACCACGACCTCCCCGGCGAAGACCAGGCGCCAGGTCAGCTCGGTAGTGACCCATCCGCCGAGTATCGGGCCGACGGCGATCCCGGCCCCGGCGACGCCGCCGAGGACCCCGTAGGCCAACGCCCGCTCCCGGCCCTCATAGGTCGAGGCAACCAGTGCGACGAGTGCCGGCAGAACCAGCGCCGCCCCCACGCCCTCCAGCACCGACCAGCCGAGGGTCAGGGCGGGGATGCTCCAGGAGACGGCGGTGAGTCCCGAGCCGACCCCGTAGATGCACATTCCGATGACCAGGGCGCGCCGGCGGCCCCAGATGTCGCCGAGCTTGCCGCCGATCAGCATCAGCCCGGCCATCACCAGCGCGTAGAAAGCGATCACGATCTGGATCGTCGTGACCGTGGTGTCGAAATCTTCGACGAGCTGGGAGATCGAGACGTTCATCACCGCCTGGTCGAGGACCATCAGAAACTGGGCCGCCGCCAGTACCGCGAGTGCTCCCCACTTCCCCATTGCGCGCGAGCCTACCGTCACCGGTGGTTTAATCGCTGCGCTTTGAAGGGGCGTGAGAGGCGACAAGAGAGGTGGTCGCGTTATGCCGAGCGGATGAGCCAGGCCTACGGGCTCGTGCTCCTGCTCGTCGTCCTCACCTACGTGCTCGCCTCGCTCATCCGCCCCTCGGGTGTGGGTGCGGTTGCCCTGACTGCGGCCGGGGGCTCGGCCGGCGCCGTCGCCCTCGGAAGCTCGGAGGTGAGGCCGCCGCTGGTCCGACTCGCCGTCGGAGTGGTGGTGCTCGCCGCCGTGTTGGCCGCGATCGGGGCGGTCTCCGGAGACGACGGCTTCTACGCGGCGGCGGGCCTGATCCAGATGCTGCTGCTGGTCGCCGCGACCGTCGCGGTCCTGAAGTCGGTGCTCTCCGAGCTTGCCGTCAACTTCCGCACGATCCTCGGCGCGATCAGCGTCTACATGATCTTCGGGCTGATCTTCACCTCGCTCTACTTGGCATTGGACCGCCTCGAATCGGCGCCATTCTTCGAACACGGTGGCGGAGGAACGGGCGATTTCGTCTTCTTCAGCTTCACCACGCTGACGACGACCGGTTACGGCGACCTCGTCCCCGCGCGTCAGCCGGGGATGATGTTCGCCGGCCTCGAGATGCTGCTCGGCCAGATCTTCCTCGTGACGCTGATCGCCGGCCTGGTCAGCCTTTGGCGACCGCGACAGCGGGGCTGACTTCTTCAGCGGCTGCCGCGGCATCGTCTTCGGCGGCATACGCGTCCAGAAGTTCGCGCTCATGCTCGCGCCTGGGGAAGAAGAAATAGACCAGGAAGGCGCCGATCACCACCGCGACAATCCCCGCCGAGTACGCCCAGGCGTCCCCCTGCAGGAAGGCGGCCTTCGCCCCGGCGACGATCGATGACGCGTGAGCCGGGTGCTGGGCGGCGAGGTCGGCGGCGCTCGCAAAGGACTTGGTCAGCTCGCCTTCGATGTTCTTGTTGACACTGGCGGGGGCGGCATTCACGGCTTCGGAGGCGGCGGCGGCATAGCCGGCGGTCAGCAGCGCCCCGAAGATCGATTGCATGATCGCGCCGCCGAGGTCGCGCTGGAGGTCGGCGGTCGCCGAGGCCATCCCGGCCCGGCGCACCGGGACCGATCCGGTCAGCGAGTGCGAGGCGGGCGTGCCGGCGAGACCGACCCCGATCCCGATGAAGGCGTAGCCGAGGCCGACCTTCCAGTAGGCGATGCCCTCCTTCCAAAGCAGCAGCATCGTCAGGAAACCGAGCAGGCAGAAGACGTAGCCGATCAGGAGCGTGAACCGTGCCCCACGCGCCTCGACCAGCTTCGCCGAGCGCGGCGCGACCAGGACCATAAGCACGGCGGCCGGGAGAATCGCCAGACCGGCGTCCAGGGTCGAGTAGGCGAGGACGTTCTGGAGGAACTGCTGGCCGACGAACATCGCCGCCATCAGCGAGCCGAAGACGATGATCCCGGCGCAGGCGGCGACCCAGAAGATCCGCCGCTCCGCCACCTCGAGGTCGTAGAGCGGCGCCGCGAGCCGGCGCTGGCGCAGGGCGAATCCGGCTATCGCCGCCAGGGCGACCAGCCCGAGTCCGATCGCGACGGCGCCGGCGTCGGGGACCGGGGCGAGATTGATCGAGAGCACGAGGGCGGCGACCATCAGGATCGAGAGGATCCCGCTGAGGTTGTCGACCGGCTCGGTCGACTCGTTGACGTGGGAGGGGATGTAGCGCGCCGCAAGGTATAGGGCGAGCACGGCGAGCGGCAGGGTGACATAGAAGACCGAGTTCCATTCGAATTGCGTGAGCAGCGCCCCGGCTATCAACGGGCCCAGGGCCGCGATGCCCCCGCCGAGCGCCGACCAGAGCGCGATCGATTTGGTTCGCTCCGGCCCGGACCAGAGCGCAGTGATCAACGCCAGTGTCGTCGGGTAGGCCATCCCGGCCGCCAGGCCGCCGAGCAGCCGCGCCGCGAAGAGCACTCCGATCGACGGCGCCAGACCGGCCAGCAGCGAGGCCGGCATCGCCAGGCCGGTCCCCAGCAGGAGCATCGCCTTGCGCCCATATCGGTCGCCGAGGGCGCCCAGGTAGAGCACCGACGCGGCGAGGCCGAGGGAGTAGCCGACGGCGACCAGGTTGAGCGATGTCTGGCCGGCGTCGAACGCCTTGCCGATGTCGGGCAGGGCGACGTTGGCGACGGCGAGGTTGAGGTTTGCCACCGCGGCGACCAGGATCAGCGCGGTCAGCACCGCGCCGGCGCTCTCGGGCCGCGTGGACTCTGAGGGGCTGGTGCCCCCGGCTGTCGACTGGCTCATCTTCGCGGCGGGTGGGGCATCGCTCGCACCCATCGTAGTCTCCGTTCGTCCATCCGCCCCCAATGCTTCGACGAAATCTGTCAACTTTCCCGAGACCAACCACGGAAAGGCTGAAGATGAAGCTCCGACGTTCAGGGACCTGGGTCGCACTGCTGACCGCGGCGATGTTCTTCACGGTCGCAGCATCCGCCGTCGCCGACACCGCCGTCCCACTCGGCGGCAGTCCCCTCAACGTGATGGTCGGCGAACGCGGCCAGCTGCAGGCGTTCCGGACCGACCGTTCTGACCCCGCCAGCGAGCCAGGAATCTTCTTCCCTGGGGACAACCCGGTCGGGGACGCAGGGTTCTTCCTCGCCTTCCCGTCGACCGAAAAGGTCTACGGCTTCACCGGCAACGCGGGCCCCTTCGGGCTCGAAGAATATGCGCCGTTCTTGCAGCCTCCTGTCAGCGGAAGCGGCACTGCCGCCGATCCGCTCAAGCTGGTAAGGGTCTATGACGCCTTCTCGGGTCTGGAGGTAACCCAGACGACCACCTACGTCAACGGTGCGCAGGAGTTCCGGGTCCTCTGGGAAGTCCACAACGAAACCGGCGTTTCGCTCAACTTCAAGGCGCTCGCGGCCGCTGATTTCTTCTTCGAGGGCGACGACGCAGGTGTCGGAATCTTCACCGCCGGCCCGCCGCGCTTCCTCGGCGGCACCAACCTCGACTCCGGTAGCTCGGGCGGGTTCGTCGAGGTCACGGAAGGCGGCCACCCCGCGTGGTCGGTGTACCAGGCGCTCGACTACCCGACCGTTTGGACCAAGGTCGAGGGCGCGGCGTCCAGCACCGACCCGACCTTCGACGACACGGTTCTGAGCGAATCGCGCGACGACGCCGGCGGGGTCGAGTGGGACCAGGACGTGACCGGACCGGGGCTCGCCAACGGTGGGACCCGCTCCTACGAAGTCGTGATCCGCAGCGCGGTCCCGGCGGCGCTGCAGCTCAACCCCACCAACGGCGCGTCGCGTCAGAAAGTCCCCATCAACATCACCGCCACCG
>DASXBC010000098.1:0-6896 GCA_036406355.1 Solirubrobacterales bacterium
GGCCTCGAGCGCGGGCACGAGCGTGGGGTCGAACACGCCGCTCGTGAGCTCCGCCGCGACCAGCGCGGCCTCGACGGCCGTGCACAGCAGCCGCGACCCCTGGAACTCATGGGTGGGCGCCGCGTTGAGCCGGCACAGCTCGCTGTCGGCGATGAATCGCGAGAGGCGATCATTGGCCTCGAGCAGCTGCGCTTCCGCCTCGCCCGCCGCCCGCTCCGCCCCCCGCTGCTGGGACCGGCCGCCCACATGGACGGTCGCCATGCCCCCGAAGCAATCGAAGACTCGATGCGCTTCGCTCACGATTGGCCGGTGATGACCGGCGCAGGTTCGGGTTCAGGTTGTACGACTTCGGGTTCGACGGGTTCGGGTTCGACGGGTTCGGGTTCGACCGCCTCCGAGCCGACCTCGTCGGGCTCGGTCGTTTCGACCGCTTCCGCGGCCGCCGCCCGTGCCGCCGCAGCCCGGACGGTGTCGCTGATCCGGTCGCTGGCGGCGCCGTGGGTAGCGCGATGGCGCGAGCCGTCGCCGAGGACCGGGTCGTGCCCGGTGGCCATCTGGACGAAGACGATCCCCCAGAGCAGGGCGAAGGCCAGGATCGAGATCGCAACCGCCCTCGCGCGGAGTTCGCCGACCCGTCGCCGCTGGCTCTGGAGGCGCCGCCGCGCATCGCGACTTCTGGCCTGCCGATCTGCGTCGTCCATGGCGAGACCTTCGACGAGCTTGGAAAACCGCCGCTAAACGAGCGCTGAGAATCCTCTTAGAGCCAGGAGCCCGCGGCGGGGAGCGCCAGAAAAGCGAGGAGGACGCCGGCGAGGAGGGTCGTGCCGAAGGCGATCAGCCGCAGACCGGATCCGGCGACCCGGGTCATCGGCGTGCCTCGCCTCCAATCCGGGAGCGCGAGCGACGGAAGCTCGAGCAGATGGCCGAGGACGTGGATCGCCATCAGGCCGACCCAGGCAATGAAGCTGACCTTGTGGGCGAAGATCAGCGTCTGGCTCGGCGGCCCCGCGACCAGCAGCGCCACGCCGGTGCCGAACAGCGCCAGGGTCGTGAGCACGACGCCGGGCGCCAGAAGCCTCAGCCCGATCGGCGGCGGTCCCTTGAGGACGTACTCGGCGCTGCCCTGGTAGTAGCGGGCGAACCGGTACCCGGTGCTCGCCAGCTTCGCCAGGACCGGCGGGATCAGAAGCATGCCGATGAAGATGTGAGGCCCGAGCAGCGAGCCGATGAACGGAATCGTCACTCCCTCCGCCGCGAGCAGGACCAGGAGAGCCACCGCGACCGCCGCGGTCAGGCGCGCGTTCCCGGCGACTCCGCCGAGGGCCGCCCGCGTCTGCTCCTCCTGCCGATACATCTGGCCGGATGCTCGGGCGGGAGGCTTGGCGGCGGCTAAGCGTTCGCTGAGAGATCTCTCACACTCGGCGAGAATCCCGGCAGGGAGAACACGACCCTGGCGCCGCCGATCGGGGAGTCCTCGATCCAGATCCGCCCGCGGTGAGCATCGACGATCGAGCGGGAGATGCCGAGCCCGAGTCCGGCGCCCCCGGTGGCCCGCTCGCGCGCCGGCTCGCTGCGGTGGAAGCGGTCGAAGACACGCTCGCGCTCGTCGGGCGGGATGCCCGGGCCGTCGTCCTCGACGGCGACGAGGAGGTCGGGCCCGTCCTCGTGCGAGGAGAGCGCGACCCGCCCACCGGTTCCGGCATGCTGACGCGCGTTGGCGAGCAGATTGCGAACAACCTGGGCGACGAGGTCGGGATCGATGCGCAGCGTCCCCTCGGCCAGGGGGCCCGCTTCGACCGGCCCCGGCGCTCGCTCGAGGAGGGTGCGGAGGAACGGGGCGGCGTCGACATCGGCGAGAGAGGGACCCACGCCCTCGTCGAGGCGGGCGAGGGCGAGGAGGTCGTCAACGAGACGCTCGACCCTTCGCATCTCCGTCATCACCGAGCGCTCGACCCGCCTGATCTCCTCCTCGCCCGGGCTCCGCTCGCGAGCCAGCACCTCGAGCTGGCCCCGGATCGCGGTCAGCGGGCTGCGGAGCTCGTGCGAGGCGTCGGAGACGAACTGCCGCTGGCGGGCGAAGGCGTCGTCGAGGCGGTCGAGCATGTGGTTGAAGGCTTCGGCGAGTGTCCGCAGCTCCTCCGCGTCGCCGGGCCCTGCCTCGAGCCTCGGGGTCAGGTCCCCGGCGTCGATTCTGGCTGCGGTCGCGGCGAACCGCCGCATCGGAGAGGCGGCGCGCGCGGCCACCAGGTACCCGGCGAAGAGCGCAGCGACGAGCGTCGCCGCCCCGACGAGCACCAAGGTCCTTTCGACATCGGTGTGCGCGTCCTCGATCGGCGAGATCGTCGAGCTGTCGCGCGACTCCCCGGGCGCGGCGCCGGAGGGCTGCGCCTCCTTCGCCTCCTCGCGCCTGATGACGTTCGACTCGTGCGACATCTGCGCCTTGACCGCGACGAACACGACCGCGAACGCGATCGTGACGATCGCGCCGATCGAGATTGCGAGCCTGGCGCGGAGGCCCAGCCTCGCGGCGCGCCTCATCAGCCCTCTCTGAGGCGGTAGCCCACCGAGCGGACCGTTTCGATCGGGGCCGGCGACCCGGGCCGAGAGAGCTTGCGGCGCAGGTAACCGACATAGACCTGGGCGACGTTGGTCCCCGGATCGTGGTCGTAGCCCCAGACCGCGCTGAGGATCTCCTCGTACGTGCACACCCGTCCGGCGCGCCGAAGGAGGTAGGCGAGTAGCTCCGCCTCCCGCTCCGGGAGGTGGACGCTGACGCCATCGCGGGTCGCCTCCCTCCTCAGCAGGTCGAGGCCTATCCCGCCCGCATCGATCCTCGTTTCCGGCTTCGCCTCCGAGTTGCGGAGCCGGGCGCGAATCCGCGCCAGAAGCTCCTCGAACGCGAACGGCTTCGTGAGGTAGTCGGTGGCCCCGGAGTCGAGGCCCTCGACCCGGTCCGCCACCGAGGCTCTGGCGGTGAGCATGATCACCGGCAGAGCCGGTCTCGAGCTCCTGATCGCGCTCAGCACCTCGATCCCGTCGCGGCCGGGAAGCATCCGGTCGAGCACGACGAGGTCGAACGTCGAGTCGAGCGCCAGGCGCTCACCCGCGACGCCGTCGCCCGCGAGAGTCACCGCGTAGCCCTCGGCCTCGAGGCCCCGGGCCAGGAAGTCGGCGATCCCCGCCTCGTCCTCGACGACCAGGATCTCCATGGCCCGATGCTACGTGGTCGCCGTGGCGTACTCCTCGTCGGTCACCGGCTCGCCCCACTCGACCGCCTTGCCCTCCCCGTCCACCTGGTGCATCGCGATGTGGGTCATGAAGCGGTCCGGAGCGGCCCCGTGCCAGTGCTCCTCACCGGGCTCGAAGAAGACGCGGTCTCCGGCGCGGATCACCTCGACCGGGCCGCCGCGGCGCCGGCAGCGGCCGACGCCCTCGGTCACGAAAAGGGTCTGGCCGTTCGGATGGGTGTGCCAGGCGGTACGGGCGCCGGGCGTGAAGTGGACGCTGGCGGCGGCAAGGCGGGACGGCCCCGACGGCACGGCGACCGTGTCGATGTAGACGTCGCCGCTGAACCACTCGCCCGGCCCGGGCATCGTCTCGTTTGAGCTCCTCGTGATCTCCATTGATCGCTCCTTTCGCGATTCGACGCATGGGATCATGGCGGGGATGTCGATCCGCGAGTACCGACTGATCCCTTTGGCGGCGGTCGTCGTGGGCGTCGGCCTCCCCGTGCCCGCCGCCGCGATGGCCGGAACACTCAAGGCCGAACCCTCGCCCCTCGAATTCACATCGGCGCCGGTCGGATTCACCCAGGCCAAGGCGGTGACGCTCACCGCCGAAACGACCAACGCGATGATCGAAGGCATCAAGCTCGAAGACGAGGAACCGATCGGCCAGTTCGCGATCCAACCCCCGCAGGAAAGCGACTGCAAAGAAGGCAAAGAAATCCAAGCGGGAATCAGCTGCGAGATCGTGATCTTCTTCCAGCCGTCGGCCGCCGGTGAAAAGAAGGCGACGCTGATCGTCGAAAGCAACGCGACGAACAACCCGGTCGAAGTCCCGCTGGTCGGCTTCGCGATCGCGCCGGAATTGGCGATCGCGCCGTTCTCGTTCGACTTCGGCCCGGTCCAGCCCGGATCGAAATCACCACCAGAGCACTTCTCGATCGAAAACCGCGGCTCCGACGTCGGCACGATCGAAGCCGTCGCCCTTTCGGGCGGAAACGCGGGTCAGTTCGAAATCACGGCCAACGAATGCACCGAAGGCCTGGGGATCGGGGCCGGATGCGGCTTCGCGGTCCTCTTCGCCCCGACCTCGGCGGGCTCGAAGTCCGCCACCGTGAAGGTGACGAGCAATGCCCCGGAATCCCCGCAGATGATCGCGGTCTCCGGCACCGGCACCTCGCCGCCGCCGCCCGCCGCCGGTCCCCAGGCATCGGCCCCGGCGAAGCCCTCGAACGCGTTCGCCATCGGCAAGGCGATCCTGAACAGGCGCCGCGGCACCGCCAGCCTCCCGGTGCGCGTCCCCGGCCCCGGCAGCCTGCTCCTCGGCGGCAAGGGCCTCATCGCCCGCAAGGGGCCCGGCTCGGCGCTCGTCCTCGGCGGAGCCGGGACGGCGAGGCTGGCGATCGTCGCCGCCGGCCGCAAGGAGGCGTCGCTGGGCCGGACCGGCAGGGCGAGGGTCGTCGCCAAGGTCACCTACATCCCGGCCGGCGGCGACGCGCTGACGAAAAGCAAGAAGATCGGGCTCGTCAAGCGCCGCTGAGGATCCGCAGCGCGTCAGCCGGAATGCGGACGGTCACGGGGCTGCCCTGGCGGAAGCGGTCGAGGCCCTCGCCACCGTTCGGCACCGAGGCCTGCAGCAGTGCCCCCGTCGCCAGTCGGACCATCACCTGCAGGTTGGAGCCGACGAAGACGGTGCGGTCGACCATCCCCGGCATGCAGTTGGGGGCGGGGTCGGGATCGTGGTCGGAGACCTCCAGTCGCTCGGGCCGGACCACCACCGAGACCTCGCCGCGGGCGTCGAGATCGCCGCAGCCGGCCTCGAGCACGAACTCGCCGGCGCGGACGCTGCAGATCTCGCCGGAACCGCCGACGGCCTCGACCCTCATCGTGTTCGCGACGCCGAGGAAATCGGCGACGAACAGGGTCCGCGGGCTCTCGTAGACCTCGCGCGGCGTCCCCACCTGGTCGATCCGGCCGCGGTTCATCACCGCGATCCGGTCGCTCATGCTGAGCGCCTCCTCCTGGTCGTGGGTGACGAATATGAACGTCGTCCCGACCTCCTCCTGCACCGACTTCAGCTCGAGCCGAAGCTGGCGCCTGATTTTCGCGTCGAGCGCGCCGAGCGGCTCGTCGAGGAGCAGCAGCGCGGGGCGCAGGATCAACGCCCGCGCGAGGGCGACCCGCTGCTGCTGGCCGCCGGAGAGCTGGTGCGGACGGCGGCTCGCGAGCTCGCCGAGCTCGACCAGCTCGAGCGCCTCGCGCACCCGCCGGTCGCGGTCGCGACGGTCGACCTTCTGGTAGCGGAGGCCGAAGGCGACGTTGTCGCTGACGTTGAGGTGCGGGAAGAGGGCATAGCTCTGGAAGACGGTGTTGACGTTGCGCCGCTCGGGAGGCACCGCCGAGAGGTCGGTTCCGTCGAGCAGGACCTCGCCCGCCGTCGGGCGCTCGAAGCCGGCGATCAGCCGCAGCGTCGTCGTCTTGCCGCAGCCAGAGGGGCCGAGCAGCGAGAAGAACTCCCCGGCGGCGACGTCGAGGTCGATCCCGTCGACCGCCGCCACCTCCTCGAACGCCTTGGTCAGGCCCCGAAGCGAGACCGCGCCGCTCCGCTCGGGCGCCTCGTCCGTGATCAAGTCGCTCTCCCGGGTCGCCATCAGCCTTCCACCGTCGCCAGGTCGCGCATCGCCGCCGCCCCGCCGGCGTCGGCTTCGGTGCGGTGGCCGAACCAGCGAAGTGCCGCGTAGGCGCCGCCGACCCCGATCAGCGTGGTGACGACCATGATCGTCGCGACCGCGTTCAGCGCCGGCGTCGTCGCCCCGCCGCGGGCGTTCGAGTAGAGCAGCATCGGGATCGTCGTCGTGTTGCCGCTCGAGGACATGTATTGGGTGACGACGAAGTCGTCGATCGAGAGCGCGAAGACGATCAGCATGCTGGCGAGGATCGCCGGCGTCAGCAGCGGCAGCAGCACGTGCTGGAGCGCCTGCCGCGGCGACGCCCCGAGGTCGCGGGCCGCCTGCTCGTAGTCGGGCCCGATCGCCGCCAGCCTGCTGCGGACGATCACCACCACGTAGGAGACCGAGAAGGTCACCTGGCCGATCACCTGGGCCGTGGTCCCGAGGTGGATTGCGCTGAACGGGAGCAGCGAGAGCTGGGTGAGGACAAGCAGCAGCGAGACGGCCATCGCGAGCTCGGGCGTGGTCAGCGGGACCAGCATCAGGAAGTTGGCCGCCCGCGAGCCGTAGCCGCGCCAGCGCGAGAGCCCGATCGCCAGCAGGATCCCGAGCGGCGCCGCGATCGCCATGTCGAGGACGGCCAGCGTCAGGCTGTGCTCGAGCGCGTGGGTGTAGGTCGGGTCGTGGAAGACCGAGAAGGTTTCGTCGCCCCACCACCAGCGGGTCGAGAACCCCTGCCAGACGCTGCGCGAGCGGCCGTCGTTGAACGAGAAGGCGATCGCGAACAGAACCGGGACCAGCGCCCAGATGATGTAGAGCCACGTGGTCAGCGCCAGGAAGCGCGGCCGGCCCCACGGGTTGGCGAGCCAGTCGGGCAGCCGGCTGGGCCGGATCGCCGGGCGGGCCTCCTCGCTCATGCCCGCTTCCTCTCCTGGCGGGCGATCTCCCAGAGGTAATAAACCATCCCGACCGCCAGAATCGTCATCAGCACCAGGACCATCGC
>DASXBC010000099.1:0-7266 GCA_036406355.1 Solirubrobacterales bacterium
CTTCACCTTGACGCCTGTGACCGCATTCTTCTTCAGCTGCTTGGTCCCCACGGTGTTCTTGCCGAGATGGGAGGCGGCATAGGCGCCGCCCCCGAGCAGCAAGAAGAGACAGAGGGTCGACATCATGTTCGCGTAGGTCAGCTGTCGATGGATCCGGCGCACCTTCTACCCGCCGCGATTGTAGAGCGGCTCAGCGCGGCGCCAGCGGCGGCGCCGGCATCTCGAGCTCTCGCTCCGCCGCCTCGGGTGCCGAGGTATGGCATCACCACCCCGGCTCGAGACGGCCTTCGTCGAGGCAGTCGAATGTCGTCTCCATCATGTACTCGACCCCGGTGCGGCGACGCTGGCCGGTGGGCGGATAGCATCGGCGCATGGCTCGGATCCGGAGCGCGGGCGCGTTGGCACTGCTCGGCCTCGGCTGGGCGCTGCTCGTCCCCGCGAGCGCCGGCGCGACCCTGGTCTTCACCCGCAACGACCTCAACCCGTCGGTCTTTGCCGCGTCCGACACCGGCAACGGGATCCACCGGGTCGGCGCCGGCAACTCGCCCCACATCAGCCCCGACGGCCAGACGATCGTCTACCTGCGTGGCAGGAACATCCCCGAAATGGTCACGGTCGCTGCCGACGGCGGCAAGACGCGGTTGCTGATGAAGAATTGGCGGGAACCGTTCGACTTCGACTTCTCACCGAATTCGAAGTTGGTCGCCGCCGAGCGCGGACACGAGCTCGGTAAGCGCAAGCTGGTCGTCATCGATCTCGCGACCGGCAGGCAGACCGTCGTCGCGCAGGGCTACTTCAACGGCTTCAGCTTTTCGCCGGATGGGCGCGAAGTCGTCTATTCGAAATCCGGCAAGTCCTTCTCGCTGAACGGGGACCTCTTCCGCGTCGGCGTCGGCGGCGGCCGGCCGGTGGCGCTGACCCATGATCACAAGTCGACCTCGCCGCTCTGGAGCCCGGACGGTCGAATCGTCTTCGACAGGGTGCGCAACCTGAAGAGCCCGGTCGGCCCCAAAGCCCAGCTCTATGTGATGAACGCGAACGGCGGCGCGGTCCGGCAGCTGACCCACACGAAGGTGGCGCCGCTGCTGTTCGGGCTCTCACCGGTCGCGTTCTCGGCGAACGGGCGTCGCCTGCTGGCCGAGTTCGGCGGCCAGGACACGACCTACGCTGTGACGGTCAACCCCCGTACCGGAGCCGAACGCAAGGTGATCCCCGGGGACATGGAGATGGGCTTCCTCGGCACGGCGATCTCCAAGGACGGCAAGCAGGTGCTCGGCGTGACCAGCGTCGAACCCGGCCCGCGGCAGCACATCGCGACGGTGCCCTACGGCGGCGGCCCGAGGAGGGTGATCGTCGCCAGCGGCTTCGAACCCGACTGGAGCCGCTGAGGCGAGTCGCTGGCGGTTCCTGATCAGCCTCAGGCTCTTGGTCGAGGAGGTTGAGCATCAGCGCAATCGTGCCGCGATGCGATATGACAGTGCCGATGCATCGAGACTTTCAGCCGGAGCCGATCAACCTCTCGGCGACGTCCCATCTGGTCCTCGGAATGGTCCGGCTCGGATTCAGCTCCGGCTACGCGATCAAGAAGATCGCCGACCAGTCGACGCAGAACTTCTGGCCGACCTCGCTGGCGCTGATCTATCCCGAGTTGGCGCGGCTTGAGAAGGCGGGGCTGCTGAATCGCCGTAACGATCCCCATGGCGGCAGGGCCCGATCGGCCTACACGATCACCGAGCAGGGGGAAGCGGCTCTCAGCGCCTGGCTTCGCTCCGAGCGGGTCGCGGCGGTTCAGATCCGGGACGAAGCGATGCTGAAGCTGTTCATGGCCGATGCCCTCGCCGAGCCCTCCGAACAGCTGGAATTCATCAGGCGGCTGCGCGAGCGCAACGGAGAGAAGGGGAGGGCACTGCGCGAGATCATCGTCCCGCAGGCGGAGGCCTTCGAGTCCCAGGGAATCCGCTACGTCGCGGTCGCGGCGCGTTTCTCCGCCGATCTGCTCTCCTTCGCCGAGAAATGGCTGGGCCGCCTCGAGCAGGAACTCGAGACCATCGACCGCGACTCCTCCGGTTAGCGCCTACCCGGGCAGCGGCTGGCAGGGATTGACGATCTTGCCCTTCAGGCCGCCGCCATCCCGGAATGAGACTTCGACCTGCGCGTAGATGTGGCCGCTCACGCACTCGGCATTGAGAAACGAGTGCTGCCGGCCCCGGTAGGTCCACCTGCGGTTGATGGTGAATTCGGCACCCTCGAACGACCCCGCCCCGCCGGCGATCGGCGGGATCGAGATCGAGATCTTGTAGCCGTAGCGCCCGCCGGCCTTGCTCACCGTCCCGACCGCCACAAGGGCGGTCGGCAGAGGCACGTTGGCGTAGACGTAGTAGAGCTGCTGGTTGTAGCCGCCTCCGCCGTAGCCCCCGCCGCCGGTCGCCGGGCCGTTGAACGCAAACAGCGGCCCCGTGGCGTCGAACGGCGCCGATTCGGGGAACTCCACCTGCGCCGCGGAGGTCCCTTTGCCGAGCAGGGCGTCGCCGCACGCTGCCATCGCCTGCGACGGGGTGCTGGCCTCGAGCTGACCCAGCGTGCAGGTCTTCAGTCCGGTCGTGTCGAGCCTGATGTGGCGGTCGACGAGGATCTCCGTCCCGAGTGCGGCGGGGATGTGGCTGCCGTCCTTGGTCGCCACCGAGGCGCTGCCGTGGAAGCCGGCCGGCGCCGGATGGTCGCTGGGCAGGGCTCTCGGGCTGGTGTGGCCGCTGATCTCGAATACGAGGTTGCCGGCGAGGACGGTAACCGCCGATGCCGCACCCACGGCGAGAGCGATGAGGGCCGCGATCGAGAGAACCGCCGCCGAGATCCCCAGCCGACACGCACGAGCTCGCTTCATCTCTCTCCACCTCTCACGATTGAACAGTCACCTTCGATATATCGAACCTGATAATTCGGAGATCCACAATGGATCCGCGAGGATCGGTTCTGGGCAGCCGACTCCAGCGGTGCCGATTCCGGCTACTGAATGACCTTCAACCTCTTGAAGATCGTCCTCACCCGCTTGGAGCCGATCGTCCTCGCCGTCTCGCGGACGAGGATGGTCCCGGCGGAGGCAAGTTTGACCCGGTAGGCCTGCTTCGGCTTCAGTGAGATGATCGCCGAGTGGCCGGGTTTGAGCTTCGCCCTGGCGACGGCGCTCTCGGCCCGGCCCTTGTGTTTCCTGGTGACCGCCTGCAGCCGGAACCTGCAACCGCCCGATCCGCTGCCCGCCCGGCACCTGAGGCGAACCCCTGGGTAGGCGACCTTCAGCATCTGCGTCTGCGTCGCCGCCGCAGAGCCATTGCAGAAGACCGTCTGGCCGGTGAAGATCAGTGCTGCCGAGCAGCCTTCATCGTCGGTCAGGGTGAGGCCGACGCCGTATGCGCCCGGGGCGCCGTAGACGTGGCTCGCCGTCGCACCGGGCGTCGTCACTCCCTGGCCGTCGCCGAAGCTCCAGGCGTAAGCGGCGATGCTGCCGTCGGGATCATGCGAGGCGGAGGCGTCGAAGGTGACCGGGACGCCGGGGCGTGCGCGCGGATCGGAGAACGAGGCGAGCGGAGCTTGGTCGGGAACCACCGCGATGCCGACCGGCCTTTCGACACCGATCGGGCTGCCGACGACCTGATTTGTCTGGGTGTCGATCACCGAGACGCCTTTCCCCTCGTTGGCCACATAGGCGGTCCTCCCGTTCGGAGTCAGCGCGACTTTGACAGGCTGGATGCCGACCGAAATCGGTGAGCCGACGACCTGGTTGGTCGCCGTGTCGATGACCGAGACGCTTTTCGAGCCCCCATTGGCCACGTATACCGTCTTCCCGTCAGGAGTGATCGCGATCCCCCCGGGTTCGGTCCCGACTTTGATCGGCGAGCCGAGGACCTGGTTCGCGTGTGTGTCGATCACCGAGACGCTTTTCGCTTGGCCGTTGGTGACGTAGGCGAACTCGCCATTGGGGGTGATGGCGATCCCCTCTGGCTCGGTCCCGACTTTGATCTGGGAGCCGACGACCTGGTTCGTGTGTGTGTCGATCACCGAGACGGCGCTTTCGCCGGCAATCGTCACGAAAGCTCGGCTCCCATCGGGGGTTACCGCGATCGAGCTCGGGCCGCTGCCGACTTTGATCGGCGAGCCGACCGTCTGATTGGTCTGGGTGTCGATCACCGAGACGGATTTCGATTCGAGATTGGCGACGTACGCGGTCCTGCCGTCGGGGGTGATCGCGATCGCGAAGGGGTTGGTGCCGACTTTGATCGGAGAGCCGACGACTTGGTTCGTGTGTGTGTCGATCACCGAGACTTTGTTCGACGCGACGTCGGTGACGTAGGCGGTCTTCCCGTCGGGGGTGATCGCGATCTCAAACGGGCCCCCGGGGACCGTGATCGGGGGTCCAACGAGCTGGTTGGTCTGAGTGTCGATGACCGAGACGCTTTCCGATTCGAAGTCGGCGACGTAGGCGTCTCGGGCACCGGCCGTCGGCACGAGGAAGCCCAGAAACAGGGTCGCGAATACCGAGGCTAGGAGGAGGCTCTGCCGCAGACTCGCTCTTGCGCGTTGCGCCTCGCGCATTGGCGGCAGTGTATCCCGGCGATTCGTGCCCTCGACGTGATGCGCCCGACGAGAATCGAACTCGCGACCTTCGGCTTGAAAGACCGACGCTCTTTGGACCCCGTGAAGGGTCCGTTGACCACTGAGCTACGGGCGCAGAGGCGTGAACTCTAACGACGCGGTGAGAGAATCGATCCATGAGCATGGACCTCGGCCTCGACGGGCGCGTCGCGCTGGTGATGGGGGCGAGCCGCGGGATCGGCCGCGGGATCGCGGCGGTGCTCGCACGGGAAGGCGCGAGGGTCGCGATCGCCAGCAGATCGCGGCAGAGGATCGAGGAGGCCGCGGCCGGCATCGACGGCGGCGACGTGGCGGCCTTCGTCGCCGACGCGTCCGACGTCGAGCGCCTCGAAGCGCTGCCCGGTGAGGTGAGCGAGGCCCTCGGGCCGGTCGAGATCCTCGTCGCCAACACCGGTGGGCCGCCGTTCGGCGGCGCCCTCGACCATGGCGTCGAGGAGTGGGAGCGCGCCTACCGCTCGCTCGTCCTCGGCCCGCTGACGCTCGCCGCGGCGGTCGTCCCCGGGATGCGGGATAGCGGCTGGGGGCGGATCGTCAACGTCGGCTCGACCTCGACCCTGGAGCCGATCCCGGGGCTCAACCTCTCCAACGCCAACCGGCTGGCGGCGGTCGGGTTCCTGAAGACGCTCTCGCTCGAGATCGCGGGGGACGGCATCACCGTCAACACCGTCGCGACCGGGCGCTTCGCGACCGAGCGCCTCGCCGACGCCGACGGCTCGCTCGATGCCGCCGAAGCGGCGGCGCGGGAGCAGGTGCCCGCTGGCAGGCTCGGCAGGCCGGATGAGTACGGCGACCTGGTCGCTTTACTCTGCTCCGAGCGCGCCGCCTACATAACCGGCGCGACGATCCCGATCGACGGCGGCCTCGTCCGCTCGACCTAGGATGGCCCACTCCCACCACGGCCACTCGCACGGGGTCCCGGCCGACGCCGATCGCGGCAGGCTCTGGATCGCGCTGGCGCTGATCCTCGGCCTGATGGCCGGCGAGGTGATCGCCGGGATCGCCGCCAACTCGCTGGCGCTGTTCTCCGACGCCGCCCACATGCTCACCGACGCCGCGGCGATCGGCCTTTCGCTGGTCGCCATCAGGCTCAGCCGCCGGCCCCCCGGCGGGGTGATGACATTCGGCCTGAAACGGGTCGAGATCCTCTCCGCCCAGGTGAACGGGGTGACCCTGCTGGTGCTGGCGGCGGTGATCGGGATCGAGGCGGTGCGGCGGCTGATCGACCCGCCCTCGGTCGAGGGCGGCCTGGTCCTGGCCGTCGCCCTCGCCGGGATCGCGGTCAACCTGACCGCTACGGCGGTCCTCACCGGCGCCAACCGCGAGAGCCTCAACGTCGAGGGCAGCTACCAGCACATCCTCACCGATCTCTACGCCTTCGTCGGCACGGCGATCGCCGCGGTCCTGATCATCACCGCCGGGTTCGAGCGCGCCGACCCGATCGCCTCGGTGCTGGTCGCGTGCCTGATGCTGCGCTCGGCCTACGGTCTGCTGCGCGACTCGGGCCGGGTCTTCCTCGAGGCGGCGCCGAAGGGAGTCGACCCCGATCGGATCGGGCAGCGGATGTGCGAACAGCCGGGCGTGGTCGAGGTCCACGACCTCCATGTCTGGGAGGTCACCTCCGAGTTCCCGGCGCTCGCCGCCCATGTCATCGTCGGCCGCGACTCCGACTGCCACAGGGCCCGCCTCGAGCTCGCCGGGCTGCTCGAGAGCGAGTTCGGGATCCATCACACGACGCTCCAGGTCGAGCACGAGCCGGAGCGGCTGCTGCAGATCGAGTAGCGGCTCAGCTCTCGGCGGGGCGCTCGCGCATCGAGGGAAAGAGGATGACGTCGCGCAGCGTCTTCGACCCGCTCAGGATCATCATCAGCCGGTCGACCCCGAGGCCGCAGCCGCTCGCGGTCAGCATCCCGTATTCGAGCGCGCGGACGAACTCCTCGTCGTGCTCGTGGGGGTTCTCCTCCGCCCCCGACTCCTGCCGCTGCCGCTGTTCGACGAACCGCCGCCGCTGCTCGATCGGGTCGTTGATGTCGGTTCCGCCGCCGAGGATCTCCATCCCGGCGACGATCCCGTCGAAGGCCTCGCCGAGCAGGGTCGGGTGCTCGGCGACCGGCTTCACCAGCGGCCAGATGTCGAGCGGCAGGTCTTCGATCCAGGTTGGTTGGATCAGCTTCGGCTCGACCAGCTTCCCCTGCAGGCTGTCGACGAGGCCGGCCCAGTCGTCGTCGGGGGCGGCGTCGTCGCCGGCCAGCTCGGCGAGCTCGTCCCGGCTCGCCTCGGTGATGTCGACGCCGGTCTCCTCGAGCAGCGCGTCGCGCAGCTTCACCCGCCTCCAGGGCGTCGCGAAGTCGATCGTCTCGCCGTCGCGCTCGACCTTCGTCGTCCCCAGGACCCGCTCGACGACGTCGGCGACGAGCTCTTCGCCGACCTTCATCACGCCGTGGTAGTCGACCCCGCTGACGAACCACTCGAGCATCGTGAACTCGGGGTTGTGCTGGGGCGACATCCCCTCGTTGCGGAAGAACTTGCCTAGCTCATAGACGTCCTCGAAGCCGCCGACGATCGCCCACTTCAGGTAGAGCTCGGTCGCGATCCGCAGGAAGAGGTGGCGGTCGAGAGCGT
>DASXBC010000100.1:0-10160 GCA_036406355.1 Solirubrobacterales bacterium
GGCGGGCTTTGGTCGCGTACATCAAGTTCCTTCTTCACCTTCGGCCGAGGACGAGGAGCCTTCGGAAAGCTCCTTCGCGAACAGCGCTTCCAGGATCCGCCGCGCGGCCGGCGCCGCGGCTTCGACCCCGAACCCACCTTCCTCCATGGTCACGAACGTGATGTATTGCGGGTCCGGATACGGCGCCAGGACGCCGTACCAGGATTGGTCCGGGTATGGCGGCCGTTCCGCGGTTCCGGTCTTGCCCGCGACCGGGATCGGGAAGTTGCAGAAGACCTGGCACGAGGTCCCGCCGCCGCCCTGGGCGGCGTCGTGGAGCCCTTCGAGGATGTCTTCGCGGTAGGACGCGTCCATCTTGACGTGGCGACGGGGCTTGGGATCGAATTCCTTCCGCACCCGCCCGGCGGCGTCGTCGATCTGGAGCCCGACATGAGGGGTGACGACGGTGCCGCCGTTGGCGATCGCCGCGTAGGCGATCGCCATCTGCAGCGGATTGGTCTGGAGGTCGCCCTGGCCGGTCGCGAGCTGGACGTTGTCGCCGGCCGACCACGGCCGATCGGTTTCGCCTTCCTTGAAGAGCTGGTCGCGCCAGTGCTTGGACGGCAGCAGCCCTTCGGTGGCGCCGGGCAGGTCGATCCCGCTCGGCCTCCCGATCCCGAGTTCGTGGGCCCAGTGCTGGAGGTCGCCGGTGTCCCACATCCGCAGGCCGAGCGTGTAGAAGAAGACGTCGGAGGAGACTTCAAGCGCCGAAACCAGGGCGACCGAGCCATTGGCAGCTTCGCCGGCGTTGGTGAAGACCTCATCGCCGACGACGAGCTGGCCGGGGTCGTAGATCACTTCTTCCGGGGTCAGGTGGCCCGATTCGAGGGCCGCGATCGCGGTGATCGGCTTGAAGGTCGAACCGGTCGGATAGAGGCCGGCGATCGCGCGGTCGGTCAGCGGCGCCAGGACTTCGTCCCGGTAGAGTTCGTTCACCTGCTCCTGGGTCATCGGTTTGGTGAAGACCGCGGGTTCGTAGGTCGGGTAAGAGCCCATCGCGATGATTTCGCCGCTGTGGACGTTCATCGTGATGAAGCCGCCGCGCAGCCCGGTCGAGGCCATCGCCGATTCGCCCGCTTCCTGGACCGACTTGTCGATCGAGAGTCTCAGATTGTCGCCCGGGACCGGCGGCTGCGAGAGGAGCTGCCCGTTCGGGGTCGGCTGGCCGAACGCGTCGACCTGGACCTTGGTCAGCCCCGGCTTGCCGCGCAGGTAGCGGTCGTATGTGTACTCGACGCCGTCCTGGCCGATCTCGTCGCCCGGCTCGAGCCCCTTGTACTGGGGTTCCTTCAGCTCTTCTTCGTTGATCTCGCCGACCTGGCCCAGGATGTGAGCGGCCAGCGTCCCGTCCGGGTAGTTGCGGACGAAGACCCGCTGCACGCTGACTCCCGGGAACAGATGCTGGTTTTCCTGCATGTAGTAGACGAGGTAATGGCCGACGTCGCGTCGCAGCGTCACCGGCGCCCCCGGTGACGTGACGACTCCTTCGTGGATCAGCTTCTTCACATGGTGGGGAGTCGAATGGGTGAGGTCGGCGAGCTCGGCGAGCTCCCCCTGGCGGCGCTTCAGTTCCGGCGGCAGCTTGTTGGGGTCGAGCTGCAGCGCGAGGCTGGTGCGGTTGTCGACGAGCACTTCGCCGTTGCTGTCGAGGATCGAGCCGCGCGGGGCGCTGACCCGGAACTCGCGCGTCCTGTTGTTCCTCGCTTCGGCGAGGTATTCCTTGCCGTTCAGGATCTGCAGGAACCAGAGCCGGAAGAAGAGCACCACGAACAGGGCGAGGGCGATGGCGCCGAACAGCGCCAACCGCACCCCGAGGCGGTTGTTGATCTCCGGTCCGCGTCCGTCCGAGCGCAGGTACATCTGCCTAGCGCACTCCGAGAACGGTCGGCTGGCGCCGGCGCTCGATTCGCGGTTCGTCGACAAGCGCCGCTCGCAGGGCGAAGCGCATCCCGTAGTAGATCGGCCAGCCGAGGAAGAAGGCATAGATGCTCTTCAACGCCATGTCGCGCAGGACCAGGGCGCTGATCGGGGCATCGATGCCGAGGGTCAGTTCGACCAGCGCGAACCCGACCTCGGCCGCCAGGGTCAGGACCATGCAGAGCAGCGGCGGCACCAGCGAGCTGTGGATTTCGAAGCGCTCGCGGAAGAGCCCGGCGACGTACCCGACGCCAAGCAGGACGAGCGAGGTGACTCCGAGCGTGCCGGCGACGAGGCAGTCGACCAGAAAACCGACCGAGAACCCCGTCACCGCGCCCGACATGCTGCCGCCGAGCAGGCCGAGGACGACGACGAACGCCGGCAGGATGTCTGGGCTGGTCTGGAGGAATGTCACACGGGAGAAGAAGGAGAGCTGGAGCAGCACGACGAGGATCGAGATTACGACGAGGCGGGCGAGGATCTTCGGGGTGACGATCACTTGCGGGGCCCCCCGGTCAGCACTTGAACCAGGTCTAGGTTTGCCAGGTCGGCGAATGGTCGCAGGTGGACCTGCTGGCTTGCCTCCTGCTCGAGGACCGAGGCCTTGGTGACCTCGCCGATCGGGATCCCCGGCGGGAACAGCGAGGCCAGGCCCTGGGCACGCCAGCCGGAGGTGACCACGGTCTGACCGACCGAGACCCGCTTCGAGGAGTTGATGAAGTCGAGGACCAGGTCCTCGGGGTCGCCGACCGATGGCCGGACCACACCCTGGACGCCGAGCGGAAGAACCTTGCCCGAGACCGCGCTCGCGTGGTCGGTGATCAACTGGACCTGCGAGGAGTTCGGCTGCGCCGCCGAGATCTCGCCGACCAGGCCGTCGCCGCTGATCACCGGGTCGTCGATCGCGACTCCGTCGCCGCTGCCGAGATCGATCGTCACCGAGGAGTGCCAGACCGTGGGCGAGCGGGCAATCACGCGACCCGTCACCGGGTCGAACGCCGAGGTAGCGATCACGGGGTCGCGGTCGAGTTCGACCAGCTTGCGCAGCTGCGCGTTTTCCTGGATCGCCTCCTGGCCCGCCACGGCCTCGCTCCGGGCCTGTTCGAGTTCTTCTGAGAGGCGGCTGTTTTCGCCGCGCGCTTCGAACGTCTTGTCGAACCAGTCGACGAGGTCGCGGGCGGGCTTCAGAGCCCGGTCCGCGACTCCCTCCAGCGGGCTGAAGATAGTGCTGACGCCGTCCTGGATGCTGCCCGATCCGTGCCCGTAGGAGATCGTCAGGAGCAGGAAGGAGCCAAGGATGAGAAGCGTCAGAACCGCTCTACGGCGGCGTACTTGCTTGCGATACACGAAGGGGCCTTAAATCCGTTGATTGTGGGCAGTGGCTACGCATAGCGAGCCGCACCGGAGTTCATCTTGCTGGCGCGGTGGATCGCCTCGAACTCCTCCAACGAGAGCCCTGAGCCTACCGCCACGCACGTCAGCGGTGACTCTGCCAGCTGGCATGGCATCTGGCACTCGTCGCGAAGGCGCTGTTCCAGTCCTTGCAGGAGGGCGCCGCCTCCCGCCAGGGTGATTCCCCTATCCATGATGTCGCCGGCGAGCTCCGGCGGTGTCCGATCGAGGGTGTCCTTGACCGCGTCGACGATGTGGGTGACCGGCTCGTCGAGGGCCTCGCGGACCTCGGCCGAGCCGAGGGTGATCGTTTTCGGCAGGCCGGAGACGAGGTCCCGCCCCCGGATCTCGACGTCGACCTCCTCGGCGAGCGGCGACGCCGAGCCGGCCTCGAGCTTGACCTCCTCGGCCGTCTGGGTCCCGATCGCCAGTTTGTAGCTCTGTTTGCAGTGCTGGACGATCGCCTCGTCGAGCTCGTCGCCGCCGACCCTGATCGACTGCGAGACGACGATCCCGCCGAGCGAGATCACCGCGACCTCGGTCGTGCCGCCGCCGACGTCGACGATCATCGAGCCGGTCGGCTCGCCGACCGGGAGGCCGGCGCCGATCGCCGCTGCCATCGGCTCCTCGATCAGAAACGCCTTGCGCGCCCCGGCCGAGAGGCAGGCCTCCTCGACCGCCCGCTTCTCGACCCCCGTCACCCCGGACGGCACACAGACGACGACCCGGGGGTGGGCGAACCGGTTGGAGTGGACCCGCTTGATGAAGTGGCGGAGCATCTGCTCGGTGACGTCGAAATCGGCGATCACCCCGTCCTTCAGCGGCCGGATCGCTGTGATCGTCCCCGGCGTCCGCCCCAGCATCCGCTTCGCTTCGACGCCGACGGCGTGGACCTGGCCGTTGCGGGAGTCGATCGCGACAACCGAGGGCTCGGAGAGCACGATGCCGCGGCCCCGCACGTAGACGAGGGTGTTGGCGGTGCCGAGATCGACGGCCATGTCGCGGCCACCAAGACCGGTGAGATTGCTGAAGAGACCCATTCGGTGAGGATGAAGCTTCGCGCAATCATCCCAGATGCTTCTTAAATGCCCTGCAAGTCAGCCGCGCCGAAACAATTCCGGCGCCAGCTCGAGCAGGAGGCCGACCGGCAATCCGACCACGTTGGAGACGCTTCCCTCGATTCGCGCCACCAGTGTCGAGCCCAGGGTCTGGATCGCGTACCCGCCGGAGCGCCCCCGCCACTCGCCGAAATCGACGTAGCGCTCCTTCTCCTCGTCACCGAGATCCCGGAACTCGACCGCGGTCCGTTCCAGGCCCGAGCGCTCCTCGCCATCGGCGAGCACGACGAGGCCGCTGACGACCTCGTGCACGCGTCCCGACAGCAGATCCAGATAGCCGCGGGCGGCCTCGGCGTCCGCCGGTTTGCCGAGGGCCCGGCCGTCGATCGCGACATCGGTGTCGCAGGCGATCACCATCCCCCCGGCGGCCACCGCGCGGGCCTTGCGGCGGGCGTTCTCGACCACCTCGCTGTCGGGTTCCCCCCCGCTCAGCTCCTCGACTCCGGGAACCACGACCTCGAAGGAGACCCCCAGCTTCTCGAGGATCTCGCGGCGCTGCGGCGAGCCGGATGCGAGGGTGACGTTCAGGACAGCTCGGGGAACCAGATCCCGATCTCGCGCTCGGCGGACTCCTCGGAGTCGGACCCGTGGACCATGTTGTAGGTCACCTCGAGGGCGAAGTCGCCGCGGATCGATCCGGGCGCGGCCTCGACCGGGTCGGTCGCGCCGATCACCTGCCGCGCCGCCGGCACCGCCTCGGCCCCCTCGAGGACCATCGCGACCAGCGGCCCGCCGGTGATGAACGCGACGAGCTCGCCGAAGAACGGCTTCTCGGCATGCTCGGCATAGTGGACGTTCGCGATCTCCTCGTCGGCCTGCAGCAGCTTCAGCGCCTTGATCCGCAGCCCCTTGCGCTCGAACCGGGCGATCGCCTCGCCGGTCAGGGCGCGCTCGAAAGCATCAGGCTTGACGAGGATCAGCGTCCGGCTCACGTTCTGGGCTCCTTTGCGGTCGTTGCTGGGACGGCGGCCCCTGGCTGGCGCCGGCCGCGGGCTCTTTCGCGACGGGCGATTTTTTCCGCCGCGCCGCGGGCTGGCGTTTCGCGGGCGTCGAGCGTTTCGCGGCCCGCTCGCGTGAGCGGAACGGGGTTTCGCAATAGGGGCACAGCGACCAGCGGGGGTCGACCGGCTTGCCGCAGTTGGAGCAGGGGTTCTTGAGGCGGCGCTGGCAATTCGGGCAGCGGAGGTAGGTGCGCTCGATCGGGAACTCACACTGCGGGCAGGAGCTCTCCTCGAGCTGGCGCACGCGCAGCTCGGCGGCCTTGATCTCGAGCTCGCGCTCGTGCGCGTCTTCGAGGAACTCCGGCGGCCGCAGGATCGCGTATATGGCGGTGCCGATGTAGGGGATGAAGGCGGCAACCGTCGCGCAGGCGACCAGGAAGGGATCGGAGACGCGGCGGCGAGCGTCGAGGTAGGTGAAGACGATCAGCGCCAGCCAGACGACGACCAGCATCAGGATGAACAGGTTCACGACCAGGTTGATGCCGTCGTTGTCGATTCCGAATATCGCTGGGGTCATGGTCGGGAGCTCGCCTGAGGGGCCGGTGAGTCTACTTCGTCACGGGGGCCACCAACCCTGTCCAAAGCTAGAGAAACAGCCTGCCGAAGAGGAATCCGAGGCCGAAGAAAATCAGGATGACCGCCGCCACGACTGCGGCGACCAGGGCCATCATCGAGAGCAGTTCGCTGCCGGCGCTCTTAGAACTCATGCCGAATCACGCCTAAATGGTCGCAGGTTCCGAAATACAGCAGGTCGCTGCCGGACGACAAGACGACGCCCTTCCGCCTCCGGTGGGAGCTATGTCGGATATTTCGACATAGCTCCCACCGGAGTCCCTGGGATCGCCGCCGAGCAACGTGCACTCGGCTCCGCGAGCAAGAGCGGCATCAGCGAGACAACATCGTCCGGGCCGGGGCGAGCAGGTAGTGCGAGCCCGTGATGAGAAGGGTGCCGCCGGGTGACGCCGAGGCGAGCTCGCTCGCCCGCGCGAGGGCATCGACGAGGTTCGGCTCCGCCTCGGCCTCGAGGCCCTCGGCACGGCAGATCCGAGCGAGCTCGGCGGCCGGATGCGCTGATGCCCCGGGGCGGCCCTGCGAATGCAGAGTCTCGTCCGGGATCTCGGTGCAGACGACGCGCTCGAGCACCGGCACCAGGGCGGCGATAGCGCCGGCGGCGTCCTTGTCGGCGAGCATCGCCAGACAGGCCGTGACCGGTCCGGGTCCCACCACCTCCGGAAGCGCCTCGGCGAGAGCCGCCGCGGCGTCGACGTTGTGGGCGGCGTCGAGGAAGATCGGCGGATCATCGGCGACCAGCTCGAGCCGGCCCGGCACGGTCACGCCGGCGGCGGCCGCGGCGACGAGCTCGGGGTCGAGCGGGCCGTGGAAGGCCTCGGCGGCCGCACGCGCGAGCGCCAGGTTGCGGCGCTGAAACCGCCCCCGGGCGCCGAGCACGATCTGCTCGCCGGGATCCTCGGGAGCCTGGACGAGATCGGCCCCTCGCTCGGCCGCGGTTCGCTCGGCGAGCTCTCGCACCGGAGCCGAGACCCGGCCCAGGACCAGCGTCGTGTGGTCGCGCAGGACGGCGAGCTTCTCGGCCGCGATCTCCTCCTCGGTCTCGCCCAGCCACTCGGTGTGGTCGAGGCCGACCGAGGTCAGCACCGTGACCCGCGAGGGGATCGTGTTGGTTGCGTCGAGCCTCCCTCCGAGCCCGGCCTCGATCACGCCGACCCGTACCCGGGCGGCGGCCAGCGCAAGAAAGCCGGCGGCGGTCGCGACCTCGAACTGGGTCACCGCTTCGCCGAGGCTCCGGCCGACGACCTCGGCCGCCTCGGCGGCGCGGCCGATCGCGGCGGCGAACGCGTCGGAACCGATGTTTTCGCCGCCGATCACGATCCGCTCCGACCAGTGCTCGAGGTGCGGCGAGACGAGTGCCCCCGCGGCGACGCCGTGGGCGTCGAGAATCGCCGCCGTCATCCGCGTCACCGAGGACTTCCCGTTGGTTCCGACGACGTGGATCGAGGCGAAGCGATGCTGCGGCATACCCAGCAGCGCGTTGAGCCGGTGCATCCGCTCGAGGCCGAGCCTCCACCCGATCGGCTCGAGCGAGTCGAGGTAGGCCTCGGGGTCGGCCGCCGCTATTCGGACAGCCCCTCCAGCTCGGCGCCGTAGCGCTCGAGCTTTTCGCGCTCGTCGGCGACGACCTCGGGCGGTGCGTTGGCGACGAAGCGCTCGTTGGCGAGTTTGCCCTCGGCGCGCGCGACCTCGGCGCGGAGCTCGTCGCGCCGCGCCTCGACCCGGGCGCGGACGGCGTCGGCGTCGATCGCCTCCGAGGAGAGGACGCTGACCGGCCCCACCGCCGCCACCGGCTCGCCGCCATCGTCCTCGAAGGCGAAGCGGGCGAGCCGGCCGACGAACTCCCGCGGCTCGATCCCCTCCGCCCGCGCCGGCAGGACGGTCGCCGCCGGCGCCTCGACGAGGTCGCGCCAGGCGCGCAGCCGGCGGGTCAGCTCGATGCCCGCGGCGACCTCGTCCTCGGCCTCGGCGTCGATCAGCGACCGGTCGGCCTCGGGGAACACGTGGACGGCGAGGTGCCCGCGCCGGGCCGGGTGGTACGACCAGATCTCCTCGGTGACGAACGGCATCATCGGGTGCAGCAGCGCGAGCACGCGCTCCAGCGCCCAGAGCAGGTTGGCCGACGCCGCCTCCTCGCCGTCGTAGAGCCGGGGCTTGACCATCTCCAGGTACCAGTCGCAGAGCTCTGACCAGAAGAACGCGTATGTCTCCTGCGCGGCGTGGGCGAAGTCGTATGTCCCGAGCTTCTCGCTGACCGAGGCGATCGTCCGCTCGAGCCGCGACAGAATCCACCGATCCTCCGGAGTATCGGGCCGGGGCTCCGTCGTCCCTGGCCCAACCCGCGCAGGGACTTGGTCCTGCGCGGAATCTGTGTGCGATTGATCCTGCCTGAATTTCACATTCAGCAGGATCAATCGCGAGGCGTTCCAGAGCTTGTTCGCGAGGTCGGCCCCCTGCTGGACCTTCGCGTCGGAGAAGCGGACGTCCTGGGTCGAGGACATCGCCAGCAGGCCGAAGCGCAGTGCATCCGCACCATGCCGGTCGATCTCGTCGAGCGGATCGACCCCGGTACCGAGGCTCTTCGACATCCGCCTGCCGTCGCGGGCCTGGATCACCGAGTGGACGTAGACGTCGCCGAACGGGATCTCACCGGGGAACTCGAGCCCCATCATGATCATCCTCGCGACCCAGAGGAAGAGGATCTCGCGCGCCGTGGTCAGGACGCTGGTCGGATAGAAGGCGGCGAGCTCCGGCGTGTCCTCGGGCCAGCCGAGCGTCGCGAACGGCCAGATCGCCGAGCTGAACCAGGTGTCGAGGACGTCCTCCTCCTGCCGCAGCTCGCCGCCGCAGGCGCCGCAGCGCTCGGGTGGCTCCTCGGCAGCCCATGTCTCGCCGCACGAGTCGCAGTACCAGACCGGGATCCGGTGGCCCCACCAGAGCTGGCGCGAGATGCACCAGGGCCGGATCTCGCGCATCCATTCGAGGTAGACCCGCTTCCACTGCGACGGGACGATCCGGACGTCGTCGTTCTCGACGGCCTCGATCGCGGGCGCCGCGAGCTCGTCCATCCGGCAGAACCACTGCAGCGATATCAGCGGCTCGATCCGCACCCCTGAGCGCTCCGAGAACGGCACCGAGTGCAGATAAGGCTCCTCGGCGCTGATCAGACCCTCCTCGCGCAGGGCGGCGACCACCGCATCGCGGGCCTCGTCGACGGTGAGGCCGGCGAAGCGCTCGCCCGCGTCGTCGGTCATCCGCCCGTCGGGGCCGATCACGCCGATCTCGTCGAGCCCGTGGGAGCGGCCGATCTCGAAATCGTTGACGTCGTGACCGGGGGTGATCTTCAGCGCCCCGGTGCCGAACTCGGGATCGACATAGGGGTCGGCGATGATCGGCAGCCGCCGCCCGACGAGCGGCAGCACGCAGTAGCCGCCGATGAGGTCGGTGTAGCGCTCGTCGCCGGGGTTGACCGCGACGGCGGTGTCGGCGAGCATCGTCTCCGGGCGCACCGTGGCCACCGTCAGCACCCGGTCGGACCCCTCGACCGGATACTCGATCGAGTAGAGGACGCCCTCGATCTCCCGGTTCTCGACCTCGAGGTCGGAGATCGCCGAATGGGTCCCCGGGTCCCAGTTCACCATGTAGTTGTCGCGGTAGATGTAGCCCTTGTCGAAGAGCTGCTTGAAGACCCGGTAGACGGCCTTCACGTACCCCGAGTCGAGCGTGAAGCGCTCGCGGTCGTAGTCACACGAGGCCCCGAGCCGCTTCATCTGCTCGACGATCTGGGCCCCGTACTCCTCTTTCCAGGCCCAGACCCGCTCGACGAACGCCTCGCGGCCGAGCTCCTGGCGCGAGCTGCCTTCGGCGATCAGCATTTTCTCGACCACCGCCTGGGTCGCGATCCCGGCGTGGTCCACGCCGAGGATCCAGAGCGTGTTGCGCCCGCGCATCCTGTTCATCCGGATCAGCGCGTCCTGCATCGAGTCCTGGAGCGCATGGCCCATGTGCAGGGCGCCGGTGACGTTGGGCGGCGGGATCGCGACCGAGAAATTCTCCCCCGGCGCCCCCTCGGCGTCGGGATGGAAGTACCCCCCCTCGATCCACTCCGCAAACACCCGGCCCT
>DASXBC010000101.1:0-1671 GCA_036406355.1 Solirubrobacterales bacterium
GCGCTCACCTTCCGCGGCCAGAACATCGCCCACAGCTACACCGGCTTCACCGACCGCCCCGCGTTCGCAAACGCGCGCGAGATCGCCGAGCAGCTCACCGCCGCCTACATCGACGAGGAGCTCGACCAGGTCGACATCGTCTTCAACCGCTACATCTCGCCGCTGACCCAGTACGTCTGGCGCCAGACGCTGCTGCCGCTGCAGGAAGCCGAGGTCTTCGGCAGCGGCGCCGAGGACGAGGAGTCCGACGAGGAGGAAACGGAGCTCGAGAAGGCCCACAAGCGGGCGCTGTGGATCTATGAGCCCGAGGCGGAGGAGCTGCTCAACCGCCTGATCCCGGACTACGTCAACCTCTCCGTTTACCGGGCGCTGCTGGAGTCCTCGGCGTCGGAGCTGGGGGCGCGGATGACCGCGATGCGAAGCGCCGCCGAAAACGCGCAGTCGATGATCAGCGACCTGACCCTGGAGATGAACCGGGTCAGGCAGGCGGAGATAACGCAGGAGATCTTGGAAGTCGTATCCGGCGCCGAGGCGCTGGGCTAGGAGACCGAACCAATTGGCTGAGAACGGAAACGTGGGACGCGTCGAAGAGGTCAGGGGCGTCGTTGTCGACGCGGTGTTCCCCGACGAGTTGCCGGAGATCTACTCGGCGGTCAAGATCGAGGTCGCCGAGGGCGACGGGCGGCAGGCGATCGACCTCGTATGCGAGGTGCAGCAGCACCTCGGCGACGACCGGGTCCGGACCGTGGCGATGGACTCGACCGACGGGCTCGAGCGCGGCGACGAGGTCGTCGACACCGGCGGACCGATCGAGGTTCCGGTCGGCGACGTGACCCTGGGACGGATCTTCAACCTGCTCGGCGAGGCGATCGACGAGGGCGAGCCGGTCAAGGTCGAGGAGCGCTGGCCGATCCACCGCCCCGCGCCCGACGTCGAGGACCTGATCCCGACCCAGGAGATCCTCCCGACCGGGATCAAGGTCGTCGACCTGCTGGCGCCCTACCCGAAGGGCGGCAAGGTCGGCCTGTTCGGCGGCGCCGGGGTCGGCAAGACGGTGCTGATTCAGGAGCTGATCCGGACGATCGCCGCCGAGCACGAGGGCCTCTCGGCCTTCTGCGGCGTCGGCGAGCGCTCGCGCGAGGGCAACGACCTCTGGCTCGAGATGAAGGAGTCGGGGGTGCTCGAGAGCACGATGCTCGTCTTCGGGCAGATGAACGAGCCGCCCGGCGCGCGTCTGCGGGTGGCGCTCACGGGGCTGACGATGGCCGAGTACTTCCGCGAGTCCGGCGGCCAGGACGTGCTGCTCTTCATCGACAACATCTTCCGCTTCGTCCAGGCGGGCTCGGAGGTCTCGGCGCTGCTCGGGCGGATGCCCTCGGCGGTCGGCTATCAGCCGACCCTGGAGACCGAGATGGGTGAGCTGCAGGAGCGCATCACCTCGACCGAGCGCGGCTCGGTGACCTCGGTGCAGGCGATCTACGTGCCTGCCGACGATCTCACCGACCCGGCCCCGGCATCAGTCTTCGCCCACCTCAACGCGACGACCACGCTCTCGCGGGCGATCTCCGAGAAGGGGATCTACCCGGCGGTCGACCCACTCGACTCGACCTCGACGATCCTCAAGCCGGAGATCCTCGGCGAGGACCACTACAACACCGCGACCGAGGTCCA
>DASXBC010000102.1:0-3699 GCA_036406355.1 Solirubrobacterales bacterium
GAGATCGCGAGCGCGGCGGAGGCGCCGTTCATCGCGAGGATGTCGTAGGGGTGGACGTGGTCGACGGAGAGCGGGGTCGCGACGAGCTGGGTCTCGAAGTGCCAGCCCTTCGGGAACAGCGGCCGGATCGGCCGGTCGATCATCCGCGCGGTCAGCGTCGCCTTCTCTCCCGAGCGACCCTCGCGGCGGAAGAACGAGCCCGGGATCTTGCCGGCTGCGTACATCCGCTCCTCGACGTCGACGGTAAGGGGAAGGAAGTCGACGTCCCTGAGATTGCCCATCGTCGCGGTGCAGAGGACCATCGTGTCCCCGGACTGGACCACGACCGCGCCGCTTGCCTGGCGCGCGAGCTTGCCGGTCTCGAAAGAAATCTGGCCATCGCCGACATCCACCGAGACGCGACTTACGTCAAACATGCTCATTTAATTTTTTACCTCCGGCCGCACGGTTTGCGGCCATCTTGCGTTCAGAACTCTCGTTCTCTTTCGCGAAAGAGGGTACACGGCTGCCGTGGGCGGCGAGCACGACCCCGCTAATTGCGCGGATTGATCGTCAGGCGCTGTCGGACTCGAGCGCGTCGAGGATCACCTGCGGAGCGGGCATGTCGCCCAGGCTCGGCGACTCGTACGCCCACTCGACGACGCCGTCCTCGTCGATCAGGACCAGCGTCCGGTTTGCCATTCCGATTCCGTCGACGTAGGAGTCGTAGGCCTTCGCGACCTCGCCCTTCGGCTCGAAGTCGGCGAGCAGCGTCGTGTCGATCCCGAGCTTCTCCTGGAACGCCTTGTGGGCGTAGGGGTGGTCGATGCTGATCCCGAGCATCTCGACGTTCCGCTCCCCGAGCGTGGGCTTGATCTCCTGGTAGGCGGAGAGCTGGTCGGTGCAGACCGAGCTGAAGTCGAACGGGTAGAAGACGATCAGGACCTTCCGCCCCCTGAAGTCGGCCAGCGCGACGTCCTCGCCGTCCTGGTTGCGAAGGGTGAAGTCTGGGGCCGGCTCGCCGGCGGAGATCATGACGACGGTTCGCGCTTCGCTCGCTGCGCGAAATGACGGATATGGACGCTTGCTTGCTCCGCGCTCATCGACGCAGGCCGAGATCCGCGACGAGGGCGCGATAGCGCTCGAGGTCGGAGTGCTCGAGGTAGCGGAGCATCCGCCGCCGCTTGCCGACCAGCATCAGGAGGCCGCGGCGCGAGTGGTGGTCCTTGGCGTGGGTCCGCAGGTGTTTCGTGAGTTCGTTGATCCGCTCGGTCATCAGCGCAACCTGGACCTCGGCCGAGCCGGTGTCCCCATCAGCCCGGCCGTACTTGCCGATCAGCTCGCTCTTCTGCTCCTTCGTCAGCGTCATCGCGGGGTGAAGCTAGCACAGACCTGCTTCGCGTCCTCGACATCGATCCGCATCTGGGCGATCAGCTCCTCGACCCCGGCGAACCGCTTCTCGCCCCGCAGGCGCTTGACGAACGCGACCCTGAGGATCGTGCCGTAGAGGTCCTCCTCATGGTCGATCAAATAGGTCTCGATCAACACTCCGCGGCCGGTGTCGAAGGTCGGCCGGACGCCGACGTTGACCGCCGCGGGGACACCGTTGGCGAACGCCGCGTAGACCCCGTGGCCGGGGATCGCGAGGCGGTCGTCGGGGACGATGTTCGCGGTCGGGAAGCCGAGCTCGCGACCGCGCTGATCGCCGCTGACGACTTCACCCTCGACCATGAACGGGGCGCCGAGGCAGTGCCGGGCGCCTTCCATGTCGCCGGCCGCGATCAGCGCTCGGATCCGGGTCGAGGAGACCGTCTCGCCGTCGACCTCGACCAGCGGAACGACGCGGGTCTCGAACTCGGCGCGGGCCGCGAGCATCTCGGGGTCGCCCTTCGCTTTCGCTCCGAAGCGGAAGTTCTCGCCGACCGATACGCGCTCGGCCGCGAGGCGGGTGATCAGCACGTCCTCGATGAACTCCTCGGCCGGCCGCGAAGCGAACTCGCGGTCGAACGGGATCACGACGAGCTCCTCGACCCCGAGGCCTTCGATCACGTCGCGCTTGACCCGGAACGGCGTGATCAGCTTCGGCATCGCCGCCGGATGCAGGACCTCGAGCGGATGAGGGTCGAATGTGAGGACGGTGTCGGACCCCTTGATCACCGCCTGATGGCCGCGGTGGACGCCGTCGAACGTCCCGATCGCGACCTCACGCGGGCGGGGCTTGGCGTCCGGCAGCGAGGTGACGACGATCGGGGCCATCAGCGGACGGCCTCGGCAACCGCGGGCACCAGCTCGGCGACCCGCTCGACGCTGAGCTCGGTTCCGGCGTCCTCGACCCGGAAGGGGCCGATCGCGGTGCGTCGCAGCTCCGAGCAGTAGGCGTCCTCCAGCGTCTCGACCAGGGCTCGGACATAGGTCCCGGTCGAGCACTCGATCTCGTAGCGCGCGGTCTCGCCCTCGTGGTCGAGGAGTTCGGCCCGGTAGACCTCGACCTCGCGCTCGGGGGTCTCGATCTTCTCGCCGCGGTGGGCCTTGCGGTAGAGGCGCTCGCCGCCGACCCGTACCGCCGAGGTCATCGGCACCCGCTGGCGCACGGTCCCGGTCGGCAGCTCGAGCGACCGTGGCGCCCGTCCCGTCTCGGTCAGCTCGCCATCGGGGTCGCCGGTGCTCGACCGCCATCCCAGGCGCGCTGTCGCCCGGTAGGTCTTCGGCATCGCGGTGAGGAAGCGCTGGAGCCGGGTCGCGGGACCGAGCAGGACGAGCAGGAGCCCGGTCGCGAAAGGGTCGAGGGTCCCGGCGTGGCCCGCCTTGCGGCCTCGCTCCCGTCTCAGGCGGACGACCATGTCGTGCGAGGTTATCCCGGCCGGCTTGTCGCAGAGCAGGACGCTGCCCTCGGCCGGCGCCATCTAGTCAACTCTTCGCGCTTCGCTCGCTGCGCGAAGGATCAGATTTCGACGCTTGCTCGCACCGCGCTCAATCAATCTGCTCTTCGACCTCGCCGCAGAGGAAGGTGACGAGCTGGTCGAGCTCGAGGTCGGTCGAGAAGCCGGCGGCGCGCTTGTGGCCGCCGCCGCCGTGCTTGCGGGCGATCGCCGAAACGTCGACCTCGCCGCTGCTCGAGCGCAGGCTGACCTTGCGGGCGGCGCGCCCGCGATCGCCGAGATCGCGGATCAGGGCGGCGATCTCCGCCCCCTCGACCGAGCGCAGGTGGTCGATGATCCCCTCGGTCATCTCCTCCCCCGCCCCGGTGGCGGCGTAGTCCTCGGCGGTTATGTAGGCGAGCACCAGCCGTTCGCGGCAGTAGCGCTGGATGCCGTCGAGGGCGCGGGCGACGAGGCGGATCTTCTCGATCGGGACGTGCTCGTAGAGGCGGCGGTAGGTGTCGTCGACGACGACGCCCGCTTCGATCAGGTCGCCGGCGATCCTGTGGGTGCGGGCGTTGGTGTTGTCGTACATGAACTTGCCCGTGTCGGTGATGATCCCGACGTAGAGGGCCGAGGCCATCTCCGGCGTGATCCGAGCGCCGAGCAGCAGCGCCAGCTCGTAGACGATCTCGGCCGTGCAGGAGGCCCCGACGTCGACCAGGTTGAGGTCTCCGAACTGGGTGTTGTCGTGGTGGTGGTCGACGTTGATGATCTCGTGGGCGCCGTCGGTGAGGAAATCGACGGGCATCCGGTCGATGTTGCCGCAGTCGAGGAAGATCGCCGTGCGATCCGCCAGGTC
>DASXBC010000103.1:0-6082 GCA_036406355.1 Solirubrobacterales bacterium
TTCGCCGTCCTTCCCTTTCCGAGCTTCACTGTCCCGGTGACCGTGACGGGCGCTGTTTCGTTAACGACAACGAGGACGGATACGGAACCCTTGCCCTTCTGCGAGATGGCTTCGAGGACGACAGGCGGGCAGGGCCCCTGGGTGGATGCGAGCTGAGGGCACTTGTCCTGGCTCTCGTCGCCGTAGCCGTCGTGGTCGGCGTCGGGCTCGAGTACCGCCGCCAGCGGCACCCTGGACGGGAAGTTCGGAGCTTCGAGGTAAAGGCCGGCGCCCCCGTTCCCCGAATCGGCGATCACTGCGCCGATCGTGCTTTTTGATTCTGATTCGCATAGCAGGGGATGTTCTCCCGAGAGGGCGCTCTCGGCGATCCGGTCCCCCGCCTTGACCGGTATTCGAGTGTCGATGGTGTTGAGGCCGCCGACCACATTGACGGTTGATTCCCCGAGGATTTCGGCCTGATTGGGCGGGATCAGATGGATCGCCTGGAATTTCAGGCCGTAGGACCCCGGAAACGGGACCACGGAGAACTTCCATTTGGTGATCACACCAGCGGTTGGTGCCGCGGTGGGAATCGGATTGGCCGGGTTCGAGACCTCGAAGAGGAAGGCAGAACTTTTGAAAACGTTGTTGTTGGCGACGCAGCTGTCGCCGAATTCGACCGAGGCGGAAGCCGCCGACGGCAGCGCCAGGGCCCCCAGCATGGCGACGATTGCCGTGACCGGGATCCCAACGCGCTTCCTCATATCCACTCTCCGAGACACCTTTGATCGAAGTTCCTGCGCCGAACGCAGCATAGCCGCCGTTCCGGCATACGTCGGCAATTTGCGCCAAGGTCCTTAACCGAGGCGGTCGGAAAGAGAGAACCAGGCGCGCGCGGCGTCCTCGACGCCGACGCTGAGCTCGGACTCGCTTGCGGCGATCGAGATCTCCCGCCCGGCGGTATTCCCGATCAGGGCCACGGGAACCGAGCCTCCGGCAAGCGCCTCGAGCTCCGTGCGGGATCCGGCCACCAGGAACCCCCCGGGTCCTTCGCCGAAGAGGGCCTCCTCGGCCGTGCAACCGCGCGCGATCAGCGCCGAGACGTCGACCCGGCAGCCGATGCCGGCGGCGATCGCGCACTCGGCGAGGGCGCAGGCGAGGCCGCCGTCGCTGACGTCGTGGGCGCAGGAGAGACGGCCGCCGCGGACGGCATCGCAGACGAGCGCGCAGGCGCCCCCCACCGCCTCGATGTCAGACTCGGGGAGGCCGAGGCCGAGCTCGCCGCGGAGCTTGGCCAGCTCGGAGCCCTGCAGGGACGGGGCGAACGGGCCGATCAGGGCGATCGCCTCGCCCTCGACGGCGAAGGCGGAGCCCGCGGCTGCGCCGGGGTCGGGGAGCTCGCCGACCATCCCGATCACCGGGGTCGGGTAGATCGGTCCGTCGGGCCCCTCGTTGTAGAGGGAGACGTTGCCGCCGACCACCGGGACGCCGAGCGCCTCGCAGGCCTCGGCCAGGCCGGCGACGGAGCGGTCGAGCTGCCAGGCGCCGGTCGGCCTCCCGGGGTTGCCGAAGTTGAGGCAGTTGGTGACTCCCAGCGGCTCGGCCCCGACGCAGGCCAGGTTCTGGGCGCACTCGAGCACCGCCTCGACGGTGCCGGCGTGGGGGTCGCAGGCGACCCGGCGGCCGTTGCCGTCGATCGAGACCGCGATCGCGTTGCCGGCCTCGGGGATCGCGAGGACCGCGGCATCGGCCGACGCCGGCCGCCGCGCGGTCCGCGAGCCGACGACCGAGTCGTACTGCTGGAAGGCCCAGCGCTTGGAGGCGATGCTCGGCGAGCGAAGCAGGGCCAGCAGCGTCTCCTCGGCCGAGATGCTCGGCTCGAGCGTCGCGCGGTTGCCGTAGATCCACCCCTCGGGCGGGCCCGGATCGAGGTCGTACAGCGGGCAGCCGTCGACCAAGGCCTCGACCGGCATCTCGCCCACGACCTCGCCGCCGTCGAGAACGCGGATCGCGCCGGTGCCCGTAACCACCCCGATCTCGGCCGATCCCGTCTGCCACTTCTCGCAGACCGCGATCACGTCGCCGACCTTCGCCGGCTCGACGACGGCGAGCATCCGCTCCTGCGACTCGGAGACCATGATTTCGAACGGCTCCATGTCGGCCTCGCGCAGCGGCACCTTGCCGACGTCGAGGTCGATCCCGACCCCGCCGGCGGCCGCCATCTCCCCCGCCGAGGAGGTCAGTCCCGCGGCGCCGAGGTCCTGGAGCGAGACCAGCAGGTCCTTCTCGAGCAGCTCGAGACAGCACTCGAGCAGCTTCGACTCCTCGAACGGGTCGCCGATCTGGACCGTCGGGCGCTTCTCCTCGTCCCCGTCGCCGAGCTCGGCCGAGGCGAGGACCGAGGCGCCGCCGATCCCGTCGCGACCGGTCGAGGCTCCCATCAGGACCACTGCGTTTCCGACCCCGGCCGCCGCCGCCCGCACCATCTCGTCCTGCCGCGCCAGCCCGACGCACATCGCGTTGACCAGGCAGTTGTGCTCATAGGGGGACTCGAAGTAGATCTCGCCGCCGACCGTCGCGACCCCGATCGAGTTGCCGTAGTGGCCGATCCCGCGCACCGCCCCGTCGAGCAGGAACCGCGAGCGCTCCGAGTCGAGCTCGCCGAAGCGAAGGCTGTCGAGGATCGCGATCGGCCGCGCACCGAGGGCGAAGACGTCACGGAGGATCCCGCCGACGCCGGTCGCCGCCCCCTCGAACGGTTCGACGGCGCTCGGGTGGTTGTGGGACTCGACCTTGAACGCGACCGCCATCCCGTTGCCGACGTCGACGGCGCCGGCGTTCTCGCCGGGGCCCATCACGACCCGCTCGCCCTCGGTCGGCAGCCGCCGCAGCAGCTTGCGCGAGTGCTTGTAGGCGCAGTGCTCGGACCAGAGCAGGCTGAACATCGCCAGCTCGACCTCGTTCGGCTCGCGGCCGAGCTTCTCGACGATCAGGTCGAACTCATCGTCCGTCAAGCCCAGCTCGCGATGGCGGGAGGAGAGTGCCGCCGCCCCCGGACGCGGAAGCGGATGGCTGTCCATTTCTGTCTCTTCAGCCATTCGCGAGAGCAGAGGAGGCGGCGGAAAATATCTTCAATCCGTCCGTAGATCCGGTGACCGGGTCGACGGCGTGCTCGGGGTGGGGCATCAGGCCGAGGACGTTGCCCGCCTCGTTCAGCACCCCGGCGATGTCCGCGACCGAGCCGTTCGGGTTCTGGCCGGGCGCGTAGCGGAACGCGACCTGGCCGTTGGCCTCGATCTCCTCGAGGATCTCGGATGGCGCGTGGTAGCGCCCTTCGCCGTGCTTGACCGGGATCGAGAGCGCCTCGCCCGCCTCGATTCCCGCCAGGAACGGCGAGCTCGCTTCGCCGGCGATCAGGTCGACCTGGCGGCAGACGAAGCGCAGCTCCTCGTTGCGGAGCAGCGCCCCCGGCAGCAGGCCGGCCTCGCAGAGGACCTGAAACCCGTTGCAGATCCCGAGCACCGGTCCGCCCGCGGCGGCGAACTCGGCGACCGACTCCATCGCCGGCGAGAAGCGGGCGATCGCGCCGGCGCGGAGGTAGTCGCCATAGGAGAAGCCGCCCGGGACGACGACCGCGTCGACTCCGCCTAGGTCGCGGTCCTCGTGCCAGATCAGTCGCGCGTCGCCGGCCAGCGAGCAGGCACGGACGGCGTCCCGCTCGTCGCAGGAGCCGGGGAACTGGAGGACGCCCCAGAGCATCAGGCGCCGTCGATGCTCTCGATCTCGAAATCCTCGATCAGCGGGTTGGCGAGCAGCTTCGAGCAGAGCTCCGAGAGCCGCTCGGGGTCCTCCGCCTCGAGCTCGACCATGCGCCCGACCCGCACGTGCTCGATCCCGTCGAAGCCGAGCGCCGGCAGCGCCCGCTCGACCGCCTTCCCCTGGGGGTCGAGGATGCCCTCCTTGGGGCGGATCAGGACGCGTGCCTTCACCCTTGCCAATCTAGCGATCGCGCCCGCGGTCCCGTTACGGCCGGTCGCTGGTCAGAACGGGCGCTCGGTGATCCGCTCGTAGGCCTCTACGTACTTGGCTCGCGTCTGCTCGACGACGTCGGCGGGCAGATCCGGAGCCGGCGGCGTGTGGTCCCATCCGGCCTCGTCGGCCCAGTCGCGGACGTACTGCTTGTCGAACGAGGGCTGGGTCGCGCCCGGCTCGTAGCGGTCGGCGGGCCAGAAGCGCGAGGAGTCGGGGGTCAGCACCTCGTCGGCGAGGACGATCTCCGCCCCGGCGTGGCGGCCGAACTCGAACTTTGTGTCGGCGAGGATGATGCCGCGCTCGGCCGCGTGCTCCGCGCCGCGCGAGTAGACCTCGATCGAGACCCGCCGGAGCTCCTCCATCAGGGCCCGGTCGCCGATGATCTCGGCCGCGCGGTCGAAGTCGATGTTCTCGTCGTGATCGCCGATCTCGGCCTTGGTCGCGGGGGTGAAGATCGGCTCGGGGAGCCGGTCGGACTCGAGCAGGTTCGGCGGCAGCTCGATCCCGCAGACCGCCCCGCCCTCACGGTATTCGCGCCAGCCCGACCCCGAGAGATAGCCGCGGACCACGCACTCGATCGGGTACATCTCGAGCCGCCTGACCCGCATCCCGCGTTCGGCGACCTCCTCGGGGACGTCGTCGGAGACGAAGTGGTTGGGGACGATGTCGCCGGTCAGCTCGAACCAGAATTCCGAGATCCGGTTCAGGACCTTCCCCTTGTCGGGGATCGGCGTCGGCATCACGACGTCGTAGATCGAGATCCGGTCCGAGGCGACCATCAGCAGGTCGTCCTCCCACTCGTAGATCTCGCGCACCTTTCCCGAGGAGTGGAGCTTCAGGTCTGAGACCGTGTCGGCAGACATTCCGCTCGACTCTATCTGGCTTCTGCGATGCTCTCGGCATGGCACTTCCGCCAGAACCGGCGATGAGCCCGCTGCGCCAGACCGTCGCCTGGTCGTTCCGGCCGTTCGGCTTCCTCGATCGCTGCCGCCGCGAGCTCGGCGATTCCTTCAGCGTCACCTTCCTCGGCTTCCAGTCGCCGATGGTGATGATCTCCGACCCGGAGGCGATCAAGGCCCTCTACCGCGAGCCGAGCCACGGCCTGCCGCCGGGGCGCAACGTATTCCTCGAGCCGATCCTCGGCTCCCGCTCGCTGCTGCTTTTGGAAGGCCCCGATCACCTCGCCCACCGCAAGCTGATGCTGCCCGCCTTCCACGGCGAGCGGATGCGCGCGCTCGAGCCGATGGTCGCGGCGATCGCCGGCGCCGAGATCGACTCCTGGCCGATCGGCGCAGAGTTCCCGCTGCACCCCCATATGCAGGCGGTCACGCTCGAGGTGATCCTGCGCGTCGTCTTCGGGGTCTCCGAGGGACCCCGCCTCGAACGACTTCGCGGCCTGCTCCGCAACCTCCTCACCGAGACGGGCTCACCCCGGGTCCAGCTTCGGGTCCTGCTGATGCGCCGCTTCGGCGGTGGATCGAACGTGTGGGGGAGGTTCGAACAGCGGATGCGCGAGGTCGACGAGCTGCTGTTCGCGGAGATCGCCGAGCATCGCGAGCGCGACGACCTCGCCGAGCGCGACGACATCCTCTCCTCGCTGATCCTCGCTCGCTTCGAGGACGGCGAGGGCCTCAGCGACACCGATCTCCGCGATCAGCTGATGACGCTGCTTCTCGCCGGGCACGAGACGACGGCGACCGGTCTGGCCTGGGCGTTCGACCTGATACTCGGGCACCCCGAGGTGCACGGGCGCCTTGTCGAGACCCTCGAGGGCGGCGACGATGCCTACCTGAGGGCGGTGATAACCGAGTCGCTGCGGCTGCGACCCGTGGTTCCGCTGGCCGGGCGCCGGCTGAAGAGCCCCCTCGTCACCGAGGATCTCGAGCTCCCGGAGGGGACCGACGTGACCCCGGCGATCTGGCTCGCCCACACCCACCCCGAGGTCTACGCCGAACCGCGCGCGTTCCGACCCGAGCGGTTCCTCGACGGTGGGCCCGAGACCTACTCGTGGGTCCCGTTCGGCGGCAGCGTCAGGCGCTGCCTCGGCGGCGCCTTCGCCGAGTTCGAGATG
>DASXBC010000104.1:0-9481 GCA_036406355.1 Solirubrobacterales bacterium
GATCGCCGGCAGGTACTCACCGCGGCCGGGCGGGAACCCGAACAGGTCGACGTCGATCCCGGCCCTGCGGATCTCGTCGATCTGGTCGAAGACCCAGCGCCCGCGCTGCGGGGCCGAGGCGTCCGGCATCAGGTTGGTCACGACGAGGACCCGCATCGGACGCTGAGGGTATCCGCAGGCACGCCCCAGGCATGCGCCGCGAACTTTTCACGGACCGGCCCGGGAGTTGGCACATCCAGGTCTGGATCGGTTACCCCCGCTCTCCGACGATCGCCGAAACCAGCGACAAGGAGGTTTCGATGATCTACAGGCTGATGGGACGGGCGCATGCCGCGATCGCGCGGCGGCTGCGCGCAATCACCGATTTGGCCGAGAGCGAACGGGGACAGGGGACGGTCGAGTACGTCGGCCTGATCCTCCTCGTTTCGCTGCTTATGGTCGGGATGGTCGCGGCGATGAAAGGGTTCAACGGCAAACAGGGAACCGAGCTCGCCGGCGTGATCGTCGACAAGATCAAGGAGGCGGTCGACAAAGTCAGCTTCAAATGAGCGATGGCCGCCCGCGTGAAAGGATCGGACCGTGGCAGCATCGCGGAGCTACGACAGGGCGCCGGCCGACATCCGGCCGGTGTCGATCGACCCCGGATACGTCGGGACCGCCGACGGGTCGGCGCTGATCTCCCAGGGCGGGACGCGGGTGATCTGCACGGCGTCGGTCAACGACTCGGTGCCGAAATGGATGCAGGGCCGGGGCCGGGGCTGGGTAACGGCCGAGTACGCGATGCTGCCGGCCTCGACCGGGGACCGGAAGCAGCGCGACGTCTCGCGCGGGAAGCAGGACGGGCGCGGGGTGGAGATACAGCGACTGATCGGGCGCTCGCTGCGGGTCGTCGTCGATTTCGAGGCGCTCGGAGAACGGAGCGTCTACGTCGACTGCGACGTGCTCGAGGCCGACGGCGGCACCCGCTGCGCGGCGATCACCGGCGGCTACGTCGCGCTCCGGCTCGCGTTCCAGGGCCTGCTCGACAAGAAGAAGATCGCCGAGATGCCCCTGACCGGCTCGGTCGCCGCGGTCAGCGTCGGGATGGTCGACGGACGCGCCCTCTGCGACCTCGACTACTCCGAGGACTCCAAGGCCGAGGTCGACGCGAACGTCGTGATGACCGGCGACGGGGGACTGGTCGAGGTGCAGGCGACGACGGAGCGGACGCCGCTCTCGCGGGCCTCGCTCGACGAGCTCCTCGGGCTCGCCGAGATGGGGATCTCGCGCCTACGCCAGGTTCAGGAGCGGGCCAGCCAAAGTTGATCTTCGCCACCGGCAACCGGCACAAGCTCCGCGAGATGCGCGAACTGTTGCCCGGCGTCGAGCTCGAGGCGCTGCCGGAGGGGATCGAGCTGCCGCCGGAGGACGGGGCGGACTACGCGGAGATCGCGCTCGAGAAGGCCCGCGCGGCGCAGAGGGGAACCGGGAAGGCTGCGTTCGCCGACGACTCCGGGATCGGGGCGGTCGGCCTCGGAGGCCGGCCCGGGATCCACTCGGCGCGCTACGGCGGGTCGGGCGCGACCGACGAGGAGAATCTCGACAAGCTGCTGCGCGAGGTCGCCGCCGCGGGCGGCAGCCGCCGCGCCTTCTACACCTGCGCGCTGGCTCTGGTCGCGGAGGACGGGACCGAGTGGGTTTTCGAAGGCCGCTGCGAGGGAAGCCTGATCGAAGAGCCGCGGGGAGATGGCGGTTTCGGGTATGACCCGGCGTTCGTCCCCGACGCGACGGGTCCCGACGACGAGCGGACGATGTCGGAGCTGAGCCAGGCCGAGAAGAACGAGATCAGCCATCGGGGAATCGCCGCGCGGCTCCTCGCCGAGCACCTCGGCGCGGCGCGATCGCAGCCATGATCCGGACCAAAAGCGGCGCGGCGGCCCTCTCGATCGCGTCCAACTCGATCCTGATCGCGATCAAGCTCGCGGCGGGGGCGATCACGGGCTCGATCGCGATCCTCACCGAGGCGGTCCACTCGCTGATCGACCTGATCGCCTCGGTCGTCGCCTTCGTCTCCGTCCGGAAAGCCGACGAGCCCGCCGATGCGGAGCACCCATACGGACACCAGAAGGTGGAGAGCCTGGCGGCGACGATCGAGGGGATGCTGATCCTGGTCGGCGCCGGGATCATCGTCTACGAGGCGACCCATCGCCTGGTCGTCGGGTCGGAGGTCGAACTTCTCGGGGTCGGGATCGCGGTGATGGGGTTCTCGGTTGTCGCCAACCTGGCCGTCTCGACAGTTCTGTCCCGTCAGGCCGAGGCCCACGAATCGCCGGCGCTCGAGGGCGACGCCGCTCACCTCCGTGCCGACGCGCTGACTTCGCTCGGAGTCCTCGGCGGGCTGCTGCTCGTCCAGATCACCGGCGTTGTCGCCTTCGACTCGATAACCGCCCTCGTCGTCGCCGTCGCGATCGTCGTCGCAGGCGTCCGGATTCTCCGCCGGTCCTCCGGGGTCCTCGTCGACGAAGCCCTGCCCGACGAGGAGATGGACCGGATCGAGGCGGCGATCGCCGCCGCCAGGACCGAGGAGGTCGCCGGGTATCACAAGCTCCGCGCCCGCCGGGCCGGCGCCCGACGCCATATCGATCTCCACGTTCAGTACCGGACTGGCACCAGCCTCGAGCGCGCGCACGAGCTCGCGCACGAGATGCGCTCCGCGATCGAGGACGCGATACCGGGCGCTGAGGTCCTGATCCACGCCGAGCCGGAGACGTCCTATCGCGAACACGCGGACGGCCCGTACCGTTCCGGCTGATCGCCTATGGATTGGGAAGGAGGTTGACGGCGGCGGCGATGCCGACGGCGGCGACGGTGATCGCGTAGCCGTTGTAGCCGCTGACGGCGAGGAGGATCGCGGAGATCGCGCAGACGACGACGACCGTGATCCATGAGACTCGGGCCAGGCTCACCTGTCGATCGCTCACGGCGCGGTATTTTGGCCGAGATGGCCGACGACGTGTCCAACTCCACCGCGGAGACGCCGACGGAGGCGGCCGCGGAGCAGGCGCTCGCCTTCCTCAACGAGATGTCGCCGGACATCCGCGGCGCCGCGATCCTCGCCGGCGACGGCTCCGTCCTCGCCGCGAACGGCGACGCGAACCGGTGGCGAGAGGACGCCGCGGCCCTGTTCGCCGCCGCCGACCGCGCCGACGAGGCGCCGGCCGAACAGATCCACATCGGCACCGAGCAGGGCGAGGTCCTCGCCCTGCGCCACTCCGGTCTCGCCGCTGTCGCCGTGACCGAGCGCTTCGCGCTCGCATCGCTGCTGCTGTTCGACATGCGGGCTCTGCTCCGCGACCTCGCCGCCGGCGGAGACGGAGAAGCTTGACCCCGCCGAAGCCACACCGGGTCTTTCTCGACCGCGTCTCGAGCTACGCCGACGAGGCCGCCGCCTACATGCGGCGCCGCCGGGCGTCGCGGCGGCCGTTCGCGCGCCTCTACTACTCCGGAGGCCGCGCCGTCGACCATGCCGACGACCCCGAGGCCGCCGCTGAGCTCTTCGTCGCGGCGGGGCGGCTGATCGAGGTGGCTGGGAGGAAGAGGGCACTTGAGCGGCGCTCCTGAGCTGTTCGAGTCGGGCGTCGCCGAGCGGGTCCTCGCCCGCGCGCTCGCGTCCGGCGGCGACTTCGCCGAGCTCTTCGCCGAACGGCGCGGGGGTCTCTCGATGTCGATCGACGAGTCGCGCATCGAGTCGGTTCAGTCGGGCGCTGAGGAGGGCGCCGGGGTGCGAGTCGTCAGCGGCGGCACGACCTACTTCGCCCACGTCGACGGCCTCGACCCCGCCGACCTCGAGCGCGCCGCGACCGAGGCCGCCGCGGCGCTGCGCGGGGAGCGGGTCGAACCACGCCCACTGCAGGCCGTCGCGAGCTCTCCACACCGGATCGAGCGCCGGCCCGAGGACGTCCCCGCCGAGCAGAAGGCGCACCTGCTGCGCGAGCTCGACGAGCGCGGACGCGGCGCCGGGGCCGAGATCGCGCAACTGCTCGCCTCCTATGCGGAGGCGCGGCGCGAGGTCACGGTCGCCAACTCGGAGGGCCTGCTGAGCGGAGACGACAGGACCCGGACCCGGCTCGCCGCCCAGGCCGTCGCCCGCCGCGACGATCGGGTCGAGACCGGCGCCGAAACCCTCGGCGCCCAGCGCGGGTTCGAGCTCTTCGACGAAGAGCCGGCGGAGATCGCCGCCGACGCCGCCCGCAAGGCGCTGACGCTGCTCGACGCCCGTCCGGCGCCGACGGGCTCGATGCCGGTCGTAGTCGGCGGCGGGTTCGGCGGCGTTCTCTTCCACGAGATGACCGGCCACGGGCTCGAGGCGGACCACATCCAGAAGGGGGCGAGCGTCTACGAGGGCAAGCTGGGGAAACCGGTCGCCCGGCCTCTGCTCAGCGCCTACGACGACGGCCGGATGCCGAACGAGTGGGGCAGCGACGCGATCGACGACGAGGGGACCCCGACCCAGAAGACGCTCGCGATCGAGGAGGGGCGGCTGACCTCCTACCTCTACGACCGGCTGCGGGCCGACCGCGACGGGGTCGCCTCGACCGGCAACGGCCGTCGCCAGAGCTTTCGCCATCTGCCGATCCCGCGGATGACGAACACCTACATCGCGCCCGGCGACGCCGAGCCCGAGGCGATGATCGGCGAGGTCGAGAGCGGCTTCTACGCGGTCTCCTTCGGCGGCGGCCAGGTCGACCCCGCGACGGGCGATTTCGTCTTCGGAGTCTCCGAGGGCTACCTGATCGAGGCAGGGAAGGTGACCGCCCCCTGCCGCGGGGCAACGCTGATCGGAAACTGCCTGCAGGCACTGGAATCGATCGACGCCGTCGGCAACGACTTCTGGATGAAGACCGGGATCTGCGGCAAGGGCGGCCAGAGCGTGCCGGTCGGCACCGGCCAGGGCCACGTCCGGATCGCGGCGATGACGGTTGGCGGGACCGAGACGTGACCGAGGCCGAGCCGCAGACCGTCGCGGCCCGCGCCGTCGAGGGGGCCCTCGCCGCGGGCGCCGATGACGCCGAGGCCTACGCGTCGGAGGAGTCCTCGCGCGAGATCCGCGCCCACGGGGGCGATGTCGAGAGCCTCACCGCCGCGACCGGTCGGGGAGTCGGGGTGCGCGCCTGGATCGGCAACAGAGTCGGATACGGCTATGGGACCGACCTCTCCGACGCCGGGATCCGGGCGATCGCGGCCCGCGCCGCCGAGGCCGCGGCGGCGGCCGATGAGGACGAGTTCGCCGGTCCTCCCCGCGGTGCCGGCGCCGCGACCGCGCTCGAGGGCCTCGTCGATCCATCGGTCGCCGCGTGGCCGACCGAGCGCGCCGCGGCGCTCGCGCTCGCGGTCGAGAGGGCCGCGACCGACGCCGATCCCCGCGTGGTCGGGGTCGAGCAGGCCGTCTACGCTGACGCCACCGAGCGGATCGCGATCTCCTCCTCTGCCGGGACCGGCGGCGCGTTCGAGGCCTCGAGCTGTTACGCGTACCTCCAGGCTCTGGCCGAGGGCGACGACGGGCGCGAGACCGGGCTCGGCTTCGGCCTCGCCCGCGGGCCGGACGGCCTCGACCCGGTTGCGATCGGAAGCGAGGGGGCCGAACGGGCGACGGCGATGATCGGCGCCGGCAAGCCCGACTCCCGCTCATGTCCGGTCGTCCTCGACCCCACGGTCGCCGCCTCCTTCGTCGGCCTGCTCGGCTCGACCCTCGGCGCCGACGCCGTCCAGCGCGGCCGCTCGCCGCTGGCCGGCACCGTCGGTGAGGCGGTCGCCGGTGAGGCCTTCGTCCTGCACGACGACGGCCTCGACCCCGCCGGCTTTGCGACGGCCCCGATCGACGGCGAGGGCCTTCCCCGCCGCCGCACGGCCCTGATCGACGGTGGGCGGCTCCGCACCTACCTCTACGACACGTACACCGCCCGCCGCGGGGATACCGAATCGACGGCCAGCGCCGGCCGCGCCGGCTACCGCTCGCAGCCCTCGGTGTCCTCGTCGAACCTTGTCGTCGCGCCGGGACCCTCGGCCTTCGAGGATCTGCTCGCCGAGGCACACGGTGGGGTCTGGATCAGCGACGTCGCCGGGCTGCACTCGGGGGTGAACCCGGTCAGCGGCGTGTTCTCGGTCGGCGCCTCCGGGCGCGCGATCAGCGGCGGCGCGCTGGCCGAGCCGCTGCGCGAGTTCACGATCGCCAGCGACCTGGTATCGATGCTGCGCGCGGTCCTCGCGGCCGGGTCCGAGTCCCGCTGGGTCCCATTCGGCGGCTCGGTCAGCACCCCGCCGCTGCTGATCGGCGAGATGGCCGTCAGCGGGTCCTGAGCGCGGAGCGGGCAGCGTCGAACTCAGAGGTTTCGCCGCAGCGAGCGAAGCGCGATGCGTTGGTCTGAGCCAGGAGACACGCACCGACGCCGAATCCGCTGTTAGATTGCCGCCGACCTCAACGACGACGGAGGAGCTTCGACGTGACTAAGGCTGAGTTTCTGGACAAACTGGCATCCGACGAGCGCGTGGGCAGCAAGAAAGCCGCTGGTGACGCGGTCGACGCGGTCCTCGACACGATCACCAACACCCTGGCCGGCGGGGGTGAGGTCAGCTTCACCGGCTTCGGCAAGTTCCACGTTGCCGAGCGCGGCCCCAGGCAGGGCGTGAACCCGCGCACCGGCGAAAGGATCACGATTCCGGGAGGCAAGGTTCCTCGCTTTTCCGCCGGCTCGGCGCTGAAGGCCAAGGTCAAGGGCTGAAACGCCCCTGATCCCGTTCGCGGATCGGCTTGCGGCGCTCGTCGAGGAGCGCCGCAGCCAGATCTGCCTCGGCCTCGACCCGGACCCGGCCAAGCTCGCCGCCGGTGAGGCTGGCCGGCAGGATCTTGCGAGCCCGGCCGAGGAGGCCGCGGCGGCCGTCGTCGCCCACTGCCGATCGCTGATCGAGCTGGCCGGGCCCGCCTGCGTCGCGGTCAAGCCCCAGCTCGCCTGCTTCGAGCGGCTCGGCGCGCCCGGCTGGTCGGCGCTGACCGACGTCTGCGAGGCGGCTCGCGCCGCCGGCCTGCTTGTCGTCGCCGACGGCAAGCGCGGCGACGTTCCGGTCACCGCGGCCGCCTACGCCCAGGCCCTGGTCGGTGAGACCCCGACCCCGTGGGGCCCGGTACCGGGGCTCGGGGTCGACGCCTTCACCGTCAACCCGCTGCTCGGCGGCGACTCGCTCGAGCCGTTCGTGGCCGCCGCGGACGCCGCGGGGGCGGGGGTCTTCGCCCTCGTCCGGACCAGCAACCCCGGCGCCGCCGACCTCGAGGACCTGCCCGCCCCGCGGGCGCCCCTGCACGAGCGGCTGGCGGAGCTGGTCGACGGCCTCGCCGGCCGGCTGGCCGGCAGCGGCGGGCTCAGCGGGATGGGGGCGGTGGTCGGAGCGACCGAGCCCGAGCACATCGGCCGCCTGCGCGAACTGATGCCGCGCGCGATCTTCCTGCTTCCGGGGGTCGGCGCCCAGGGAGGCCGGCCGGAGCTGATCGGAGCGGCCTATGCGCCGGGTCCGGCTGGAGGCCTCGTCACGGCATCGCGGAGCATCGCCACCGACCCCGATCCGGCCGCCGCGGCGCAGCGTCTGCGCGAGACGGTCTGGGAAGTTTCGACCAGCTGAGTCCTTAAACAGCGGCTATACGATCCCCTGCCGATCAGGATTCCGGCCACTGGCATCGAGTGCGGAGCGAGCAAGCTTCCATCTCTGACCCTTTGCGAAGCGAGCGAAGAGCGAGAAATCTGACATGAGCAAGCGCTCCCCTGCATCCGCTCGAGTCATTGCGGTGACGGCGCTCGTCTGCGGCGTCGCCGTGCTCCTGTTCGTGGTCGCCACCTCGCTCGACGGCAACGGCGGGTCGGGGCATGGTTCCGGGAAGAGCCAGGTCACGCGGGGTGAGGGGAAGGGCAAGGGGAGCTACAAGGGCTCCTACGTCGTCCAGAACGGGGACACCCTGAGCTCGATCGCCCACGAAACGGGCGTCCCGCTCTCGCAGATTCTGAGACTCAACCCCGGCGTCGACCCGCAGATCCTGATCTCAGGCGAAAAGCTGAAGCTGCGGTGAGCCGCATCGCGGTCAGGGCATGGCTTCTCGGCGTGCTGGTCGTCGTGGCCGCGACGGCGCCCGGGGCAAGAGCCGCGGGGCCGCAATTCGACGCCCGCGCCTGGGCGTTGATCGATGCCCACACCGGCGCCGTGCTCGCCTCCCATGCGGCCCACAAATCGCTCCCGATAGCGAGCACGACGAAGATGATGACCGCCTACGTCACGCTTCACGACCTGCCGCTCGACAAGGTCGTGCGGGCCGTCCCCTACCACCCGATCTACGGCGAGTCGCTGCTCGGCCTGCGGACCGGCCAGCGGATCAGCGTCCGCGATCTCCTCTACGGGTTGATCCTGCGCAGCGGCAACGACGCCGCCCACAACCTCGCGGTCGCGGCGGCCGGCTCCGACGCCCGTTTCGTGCGGGAGATGAACCGGCATGCGGCTGCCCTCGGCCTCTCCGACACCCACTACGGCAATCCCGTCGGCCTCGATGAGAAGGGCAACTACTCGAGCGCCTACGACCTCACCACCCTGGGCCGCCGGCTGCTCGAAAACCACGCCTTCGCGAAGATCGCCGACTCGCGGACCGCGGTTCTCCACAGCGTCCATCCCGAGCGCCGGATCGAAACCATCGACGACTTCCTGCTCGAAGTGCCGTGGGCGAACGGGATCAAGACAGGGCACACATTCGCTGCCCAATACGTCCTCGTCGGTGCCGGCAGGCGCAAGGGGGTCCAGCTGATCTCGGCGGTGATCGGGGTCTGGACCGCGGAAGACCGCGATCTCGATACCCGGCGCCTGCTCGAATACGGCTTCTCGCTGTATCACCAGCGGCATCCGGTGCGCGCCGGCCAGGTGCTGGCTCGGTCCGACATTCGCTACCAGGACGAAGCCCTGCCGCTGCGGGCCGCGCGTTCGGTCAAGGTCGGCGTCCGGCGCGGTCAGCGGGCCTCGGTCTCGGTCCGCGCCCCGCGGGAGGTGGAGGGCCCGATCCGCCGCGGCGCCGCCCTCGGGACCGCGACGGTCAGCGTCGGTGGGATGCGGGTCGCGAAGGTCCCGCTCCGTGCCGCCCACGCGATCGCCGAGGCGAGCGTGCTCGACAAGGCGCGCAGCCTCGTCGCCGACAACGCCGTCTGGCTCGCGCTGGCGCTGTCGGCGATACTGATTGCGGCAGTGTTTCTCCGGCGCCGCACCAGATGATCCTCACGGTCACCCTCAATGCCGCGATCGACAGGACGGTCGCGGTCCCGAACTTCCGTCTCGGCCACCGCCATCGCGCGGTCGAGAGCCGCACCGTGGCGGGCGGCAAGGGGGTCAATGTAGCCCGCGCGATCGGCCTCCTCGGGAGGCCGGTCATCGCGACCGGGTTCGCCGGCGGCCCGACCGGCACCCGGGTCCTCGAGCAGCT
>DASXBC010000105.1:0-1718 GCA_036406355.1 Solirubrobacterales bacterium
CTCTCGTGGCCATTCTCAGGGTTCCCTGCTCGGCGGGGAGCTCGACCGCCAGCTTTGCGGTGCCCTTCCTCAGATTCCGCTTCAGCCTGCCGGTCTGGAAGATCGCGACCGGCGCAGACGTCTGGCTCGCGCTGCCGGCTATGTTGGTGCCGACGGCCTGACAGCGGTAGTTGCCGACCGCGTCGGCGACGAATTCTTCCCGCTGGGCCGCGATATCGGCGCCGTGGTCGACGACGGAAAGGCTCCTGACCGGCCCACCGTCGCGAGTCAGGACGTCGACGATCGTGGTCGGAGCGCGGTAGAGATGGGCCTCAATCAGGTCCGGCGCGAAGCTCCCACCCGAGCAGGAAAGGGATGAGCCGATCAGCTTCGGCAGCGGTGAGGGCCTCTTGCGACCCTTCCTCTTGAACCTCGGGGTCGGAGGTGGTTTGGCGGAGATGGTCGGCGCTCCGGTCGCCTTCGGCTCCTTGTAGATCGTCGGGAAGTTGGGACCGCTTTCATGCGGGAGACCCGGTGGGAGTGTCGCCCCGCCACTGCCATTCGTGTTGAGAAAGGCGAGCGCGTTGCCCGCGAAGAGCGCCGTGTAGACCCGCCCCGCTTCGGGGTCGAGGGCGACTCCGTAGTTGCCGTTCATTTCCAGGCCTCGCCGGTCGACCTCAACTGAGTCGGAGCCGTCGAGATTGGCGACGGAGATCGCCCCAGGGGCGGAGTCGTTGGCCCAGTAGATCCTCTGCGCCGCCTGGTCGATTGCCAGGCCGAAGGGGTACTCGATCGGGGCGGAGCCCGTGATGTCCAGATTCCCTCCCCCGCTCCCATCGAGACTCGCGTAGGCGATCGAACCGGGGGAAGTGGTGTTGGTCCAGTAGACGCGGTTCGCCCCGGGGTAGACCGTCGCCCCGTAGGGGGTCGCCACGGTTGCGCCGCTCGTATTCAGGTCGCCTCCGCCGCCGCCGTCGACTCGGGCGTATGAGATCTGGCCGCTCTCGTTCGACCAGACGACGCGGCGTCCCTTCGGGTCGAAGGACAGTCCCGAGGGCCCGCTGACGGTCGCCGCGCCTGTGTCGAGGTCACCGCCGCCGCTGCCGTCGAGGTTCGCCCAGTCGATCTTGCCCTGCTGCTGGTTCGCCCAGTAGACGCGTTCCTGAACCGGGTCGATCGCATTCCCGAACCCGTATCCCATCGGCGAGATCGTCGCCGCCCCGGGATTCACCTCGTGGATTCCGCCGCTGCCGTCGAGGTTGGCCCACTGAACCGTTCCGCTGTCGAAGCTCGTCCAGTAGATCCTGTCGGCCGCATGACCCACCGACGGCTCGGCGAAGGCGAGCATCGAGGCCGCGGCGCTGACCGTAAGCAGGCCCGTCAGCCACGCTCTCGAGATGACGGCTCTCACCGCGCCAGAAGGTACTACGCATCCGAGCAAGTGGGTTGATCTAGAGTGCCGCGCGATGCCGGCCTCACCAACCGCCACGGCGGAGCACATCAAGGACGTCAACACGCGCTACCACGACGCGGCCGCCGACGAATACGACGCCAAGTGGGGGATCGACTTCGGCGCCACCGGCCAGCGACAGGTGCGGCTGAAGCTCTCGAAGGCGCTCGGCGGGCTTGGTGACGAGCGCTTCGGCGACGGGCTCGAGATCGGCTCCGGGACCGGCTATTTCTCGCTCAACCTGATGCAGCTCGGCGTGGTCGAGCGGCTGACCGCGACCGACATCTCG
>DASXBC010000106.1:0-2079 GCA_036406355.1 Solirubrobacterales bacterium
GTTCGAGGGCACTCCGGTGATGGCGGACGAAGAGTACGAGCGCGCCCGCCAGGAGATCCAGGCGGTCTGCGCCGAGCGCGAGCCGGTTCTCGTCTGAGCCGAGCGCAGGAGTAGCCTCGCCTGCGATGCCGTGGGTCGAGACGAATTCACTCAGCTTCACCGCCAGACACGACAGCGGTGACACGGCATTCGCCGAGGGGACCCTCGACCGGATGGAGGAACTGCGGCTCCGCCTGGAGGACCGATTCGCGGACGTTCCGGGTGAGGTGACGGTCGTCGTCCACACCAACCCGGCCCTGCTGGCGATGGCACACCCGTTCCTGCCGGCGGCACGCTGGTCGGCGGCCCCGGCCGGGCGGCGCTACCTGGCCGGATGGGCGATGGCCAGCGAGCTCCACGTCCTCAACGACCTCCACATGGAACGGCGCGCCGCCGGCGACGACTCGCGCGAGGCGCTGCGGGGCACCGCGGAGCGCCTCTACGCGCAGCTCGTGCTCGCCGCCAACAACCCCGACCTGCCGCCGTCCTGGACCCCGCGCCGGTTCGCCCGCTACCTCGGCTGGGCCTGGCTGGTCGAGGGCGCGGCCCAGTACTTCTCGCGCCAGGTCGGCCTCTACCGGGCGGCGGTGATCCGTCGCCTGCGCGAGAGCGCCCGGCCGTCGTTCCCGCCCTCGCGCCGCGACGCGGTGATCCTCGGCGGCACGATCTTCGACCTGCTCGAGGCCGAACGCGGACCCGAGGCCTGCGAGAGGCTCGCGCTCGAGCTGCTTCCCGGCGGCAGCCGGCCGACGCTCGAAGCGGCGTTCGACGCCCGCTCGGCCGAGATCGAAGACGCCTGGCGCGACTACCTGCGGGCGATCGCCAGGCCGGTCGCCGAGTAGCGACCCGGTCCTACTCGGTCCCGGGCGTCCCCTCCAGGACCTCGCGGGCCTGGTCGGCGATCTCGTCGGCGACCAGGATTTCCCGCGGCCCGGCGGCGAGGAAGTCCGGCACGTCGAACCCGGCGGCGCGGCGGAGCATGCTCGGGATCCCGTGCTCGGACAGCAGGCCCTGGATCATTTCCGCCTCGGCCTGCTGCTGGGCGTAGGCGACCTTGACGAATCTGCCCTCAGGCGACATCGAGCTCGGTCTCCTCGATCCTCCCGTCGCGGATCCAGAACCCCTTCACCGCGGGTGCCTCGGGGTCGGCGAGCGAGGCGATCAGGTAGACGGCGTCGGGCCAGCCGGCCAGGTTGACGTCGGTCTGCGAGGGGTACGCCGCCGACTTGGTGTGCGAGTGGTAGATGCCGACCAGCTCCTCCCCCGCCTCCTCGATCGTCTGCATCAGCCGGAACTGCTCCTTGGCGTCGATCGAGTACCGCAGCGGGCTCGCCTCGGCGTTCTCGGCGCGGTAGATGGTCCGCGCCCCGCCGTCACCGCCGCCGACCATGCCACAGCACTCGTTCGGGAGATCCTCCCGGGCGTGCTCGACGATCTCGTCGATAAGGCTCTGTGCGATCCGCATCGGACGCGGCGAGGCTAGCGGACCGGCCGCGCTACCACCAGACGGTGGAGTCGAGGTTCTCGATCTCCTCGATCGGCTTCGTGTACACGCCCGAGGAGAGGTACTTCCAGCCGTCGTCGGGGATCAGGAAGACGACGTTGCCGCCGTCGAGCTCGCCGGCGATCCGGGCCGCGATCGCGGCGATCGCCCCGGCCGAGACGCCGGCGAAGATCCCCTCCTCCTCGAGCAGGCGCTTGGTCCAGAGGATCGCGTCGCGGTTGGAGACCATGATCTTCCGGTCGAACAGAGAGAGGTCGATGATCGGCGGGATGAAGCCGTCGTCGAGCGAGCGGAGCCCCTGGACCAGCTCGCCCTGCATCGGCTCGGCGGCGACGATCAGCGTCTCGGGATTGTGCTCCTTCAGGCGCCGACCGTTGCCCATCAGGGTGCCGCCGGTGCCGAGCCCGCCGACGAAGGCGGCGACCTCGTCGAGCTCTTCGAGGATCTCGACCGCGGTGCCGTTGTAATGGGCGAGCGGGTTGGCCTCGTTGCCGTATTGATATGGCATGAAATAGTCGGGCTCCTGCGACATCTCG
>DASXBC010000107.1:0-14238 GCA_036406355.1 Solirubrobacterales bacterium
CACCGAGCCGGGCGTCGGATACCGGCTTCGCGACGAGTAGTCGGCCCCCGGCCGCTCCCTAAGCTCCTCACGGGTACACCTTGTTCGACCAGCTCTCCGATCGCCTCCAGGACTCGCTCGCCGCCGTCCGCAAGCGCGGCAAGCTGACCGAGGCCGACGTCGACTCGGCGATGCGCGAGATCCGCCTCGCCCTGCTCGAGGCGGACGTCAACTTCAAGGTCGTCAAGTCGTTCACCTCCCAGGTGAAGGAGCGCTGCCTGGGCGCGGGCGTGCTGGACTCGCTCGATCCGGGCCAGCAGGTCGTGAAGATCGTCAACGAGGAGCTGACCGAGCTGATGGGCGGCTCGGGGCGCGAGCTCGCCTTCTCCGCCAGCGGCCCGACGGTGATCCTGATGGCCGGGCTCCAGGGTTCGGGCAAGACGACAGCCTGCGCCAAGCTCGCGCAGCATCTGGCAAAAGGCGGCAAGAACGTCGCGCTCGCCGCCTGCGATGTCTACCGGCCCGCCGCGGTCGAGCAGCTGGTGACCGTCGGCGGCCGAGCGGGCGCCCACGTCTACGAGCAGGGGACCGACGCCGACCCGGTCGAGATCGCGGCCTGGGCAGTCGATCGGGCGCGCGAGGACCGCCGCGACGTCCTCATCATCGACACCGCCGGCCGCCTCCACATCGACGAGGAGCTGATGGTCGAGCTGGCGAAGATCCGCAAGCGGACCAAGCCCCACGACGTGCTTCTCGTGGTCGACGCGATGACCGGCCAGGACGCGGTCGGGGTCGCCGAGTCCTTCGCCGAGGCGGCCGAGTTCGACGGCGTCGTGATGACCAAGCTCGACGGCGACGCCCGAGGTGGCGCCGCCCTCTCCGTCAAGGCGGTGACCGGGAAGCCGATCCTGTTCGCCTCGACCGGCGAGAAGCTAGACGCGTTCGAGGCCTTCCACCCGGATCGGATGGCGTCGCGGATCCTCGGCATGGGCGACGTCCTCAGCCTGATCGAGAAAGCCGAGGAGCAGGTCGACCAGCGCCAGGCTGAAGACCTGCAGAAGAAACTTGAAAACGACCGCTTCACACTCGAAGACTTCCTCCAGCAGATGCGGCAGGTGCGCAAAATGGGCCCGCTCAGCGGCCTGGTCGGGATGCTGCCGGGGATGGGGGCGATGAAACAGCTGAAGAATGCCGAGGTCGACGAGGGCGAGCTCGACCGGGTCGAGGCGATCATCCTCTCGATGACGCCCGAGGAGCGGGTCAACCCGGCGGTGATCAACGGCTCGCGGCGGAAGCGGATCGCGCACGGTTCCGGGACCCGGGTCCAGCACGTCAACCAGTTGCTGAAGCAGTTCGAGCAGATGCGCAAACTGATGCGCCAGATGGTTTCCGGGAACATGCCGAGCCCGGAGCAACTCGCCCAGATGGGCGGCGGTGCGCCGCGGCCGAGAATCAGAAGGCGCTAGCCGCCCCCGGACGCGGGAGCAGAGGAGGCGGCGCCTGATTCTGTACCCTGATCCGGCTTATGGCAGTGAGAATCAGACTCAGAAGGGTGGGTTCGAAGAAGAACCCGATCTGGCGGATCGTCGTCGCCGACAAACGCTCGCCGCGTGACGGGCGCACGATCGAGACGATCGGCCGCTACGACCCGCAGACCGAGCCCTCGACGATCGAGCTCGACGAGGAGCGCGCGCGGCACTGGCTCGAGCACGGCGCCCAGCCCTCGGAGACGGTGGCGACCCTGCTTCGCGCCAAGGGCATCGCAGCCTCCGGTAGTTAGATGACCGAGCTTCTGGAGTTCCTGGTCCGGGCACTCGTCGAGGACCCCGGGGCGGTCGTCGTCGAGGAGATCGAAGACGAAGGCGACCTGGTCTACGAGATCACCGTCGCCGAGGACGACCTCGGCCGCGTCATCGGCAAAGGCGGCCGGGTGGCGAACGCGATCAGGACGATCGCGAAGGCGGCGGCGGTGCGGATCGACCGCCGCGTTATCGTCGAAATCCTCGATTGAAGCTCGACATCTTCACCCTGTTCCCGGAGGCGTTCGACTGGTTCCGGTCGCAGCGGTCGGTCCAGAACGCGATCTCGAAGGGCAGCGATCTGCGGCTACTCAACTACCGCGACACGACACCGCTCGGTGCCGGCCAGGTCGACGACGCCCCCTACGGCGGCGGCGCCGGGATGGTGCTTCGCGTCGATGTCGTCGACGCGGCGCTCGAGGCCGCCTACCCCGATGGGAACCGGCCGCACATCGTCCTCCTCTCGCCGACCGGGCGCCTGCTCGACGACGAGACCGCCGACCGGCTCACCCGGGAGCCGCACCTGGCGATTCTCTGCGGGCGCTACGAGGGCTTCGACGAGCGCGTCCACGAGCACCTCGCCGACGAGGAGGTTTCGATCGGCCGCTACGTCCTCGCCGGCGGCGAGCTGCCGGCGATGGTCCTCGCCGACGTCGTGATGCGGAAGCTGCCGGGCGCCCTCGGGCACGAGCGCAGCGCCGTCGAGGAGTCGTTCAGCCCTGTCCTCGAGGGGATGCCGGAGTACCCCCACTACACCCGCCCGCCCGCCTACCGGGGCTGGCAGGTCCCCGACGTCCTCGTCTCCGGCGACCACGAGAAGGTGCGCGGCTGGCGGGCCGAGCAGAGCCGGATGCGGGCCGCAGAGTTCGACCGCGGCCCGGAGTAGGTACGATTCCGCAACCGCGCGGCGCCCTCTCCGGGTCCGGCGGCTTTTTTACGGACCGCCCGCAGAGCAATGAGCAGTGTTATCGACAGCATTGAGCGACGCCAGCAGCGGAAGGGGATCCCCTCCTTCGAGCCGGGCGATCGCGTGCGCGTCCACTTCCAGGTGGTCGAGGGCAGCCGCCGCCGGACCCAGGTCTTCGAGGGCATCGTCCTCAAGCGCCAGGGCTCGGGAGCGCGCGAGACCTTCACCGTCCGCAAGCAGTCCTTCGGGGTCGGGGTTGAGCGGACCTTTCCCCTGCACTCTCCCAAGATCGAGAAACTCGAGATCGCCGCGCGCGGCGACGTCCGGCGGGCAAAGCTCTACTACCTGCGCGGCAGGATCGGCAAGGCGGCGAGGGTGGCCGAGCGGCGCTGGGGCATCGACGAGGAGCTGATCTCGGCCCCGACCGCGGCCGAGGAGCCGGAGGCGGTCGACGCCGAGGGCGCGACGATCGACGAGGCGGAGGCGGCCGAGCACGGCGAGGCGCCGGAGACGGAGGACGAGAGCCCGGAGGCCGAGGCAGAGGTGGAGGCAGAGGCAGAGTCGGACGCCGACAGCGACGAGGTCACGGCGTCGGACTCGGAGACGTTGGAGACCGACGAGCCGGAGTCGAGCGAGACCGAGGGGAGCGAGGAGGAGGAGGCCGATGAGGAGGCCGCCGCCGAGGACTCGGGCGACGAGGGCGAGCAATCCGACGACTCCGACAGGGACCCGGCCTGAACCCGCGGATCCCCAAGCCCGAAAGCACGGCCGGCGGCCTGATCGAGCTGGTCGTCATCGTCGCGCTCGCGCTCGGCCTGGCGCTGCTGCTCCAGGCGTTCATCGTCAAGCCCTACCAGATCCCCTCGCAATCGATGGAGCCGACGCTCGACGTCGGCCAGCGGGTCCTCGTCAACCGCTTCATCTACCACTTTGAAGACCCTTCGATCGGCGACATCGTCGTCTTCCACCCGCCGGCGGGGGCCGATTCCGGGACCGAATGCGGAGCTCCCCATCCGCCCAGGCAGGCCTGCGACACCCCGACCGAAGAAGAGTCGAGCCAGAACTTCATCAAGCGGATCGTCGCCCTTCCGGGCGACAAACTGAGCATCCGCGACGGCCACCCCGTCGTCAATGGCGTCGAGAAGAAGGACGAGCCCTACATCATCCCCTGCGGCAACGGCGGCGCCTGCAATTTGCCGGAACCGATCACGATTCCGCCGAACCATTACTTCATGATGGGCGACAACCGTGGCGCCAGCGACGACAGCCGATTCTGGGGACCGGTCCCCCGAGAATGGATCATCGGCAAGGCCTTCGCCACCTACTGGCCCCCGGACCGGGTCGGGATCCTCTAGGCGCCGCGGCAGCTCCCGCACCCGCCGCCGGATGCTGGCGCGGACCCAGCGGCTGTTCACGTTCGATCGGGGGCTCGGGAGTCGCCTGGTCGCCGGTGCCGATGAGGCCGGTCGCGGCTGCCTCGCGGGCCCGCTGGTCGCCGCGGCGGTCCTGATCGACTACGAGGCGCTGTCGCGCTCGGACAGGCTGGCGCTCGCCGGGCTGCACGATTCCAAGCAGATGGACGTCGAGCGGCGCGAGGAGATGTATCCGGCGGTGCTGCGGGCCGCCGCGCGGGCGGCGGTCGTCGTCCGCTGCGTGCGCGGCATCGACGGCCGGGGGCTTCACGTCACCAACCTCGAGGCGCTCGCCAGCGCCCTCGAGGGGCTGCGGCCCGGAGCCGACGCCACCTGCCTCGTCGACGGCTTCTCGCTGCGCAGTTGCGCTGTGCCGCACCGTGCCGTGATCGAAGGCGACGGGACGAGCGCGGCGATCGCCGCCGCCTCGGTCCTCGCCAAGGTCACCCGCGATCGCTACATGCACGGCATCGCCGAGCAGCATCCCGGCTGGGGGTTCGAGGAGCACGTCGGCTACTCGACACCCGAGCACCGCGCCGCGATCGAGCGGATCGGGATCTCGCCGCTTCACCGCCGCTCCTTCCAGTCGGTCGCCTACAGCCAGCTCGAACTGTCCGCCTAGAACGCGCCGCGGATGTGCTCGACCGCGAGATTCATCCCGGCGCGGTCGAAGCTGACGCCGAAGACGTCGAAGCGGATGTCGGAGTAGGGCGGGCCGCCGCGGCGAGTCGCGATCCAGGCGGTCGCGACGCGCCGGATCCGGTGTCGCTTGCGTGGGCCTACGGCGAGTGCCGGGCGCTCGGGCCCGAGGTCGGAGCCGGCTCGGCCCGCCTTGACCTCGACGAAGACGAGAACAGAGCCGTCGAGGGCGACGATGTCGATCTCGCCGAGGCGGTTGCGGGCGTTGCGCTCGAGGATGCGCCAGCCCGCTGCGGCCAGCCGGGCGGCGACGAGGTCCTCGGCGCGGCGTCCGATCCGCTGTCGGGCGAGCGTCATCGAAGGCGACGGTAGGGACGCGACACGCACGGATGGCGCGGCGATCGCAAGGAGAGTGAGGCGCCGAGCGAGCCGCCACCGTTCCTGCGCAGAGGCGGTTCCGACTTGTTCGTCGCTGCGCGCCACCCGCGCGCCGCCGCCGGTGAGTCTCGCAGCCATCCTCGCCACCTCGCGAACATTCACGCTCGAGGGCATCTCGGCCCGCCCGGTCAGGGTCGAGGTCGACGTGCGCCGCGGCCTACCGGCGTTCTCGGTCGTCGGGCTCCCGGACGCCGCGGTGCGGGAGGCGCGCGAGCGCGTCCGCGCCGCGCTCACCAACTGCGGCTTCGAGTTCCCGCTGCGGCGGATCGTCGCCAACCTCGCCCCGGCGAGCGTCCGCAAGGCCGGACCGGGGCTCGACCTGCCGATGGCGGCGGCGCTGCTCACGGCCTCGGGCCAGCTGACCTGGGCCGAGCCGCGTCGAATCGCGATGATCGGCGAGCTCGCCCTCGACGGCTCGGTCCGGCCGATTCACGGCGCCCTCGCCCTCGCCGAGGCGGCGCGGGAGGTCGGGGAGGACTCGATCGTCGTGCCGGCCGCGAACGGGCCCGAGGCGGCGCTGGTCGACGGGATCGAGGTGATCCCGATCGAGAGCCTCGCGCAGCTCCCCGAGCTGGCGGCCGGGGGTGCGGTCGCCGAGCGGCCGCTGCCGATGCGGTTGCAGCTCAGCAGCGCGGCCGGCGGCCCCGACCTCGCCGACCTGCGCGGCCAGCGGCACCTCCGCTACGCGCTCGAGGTCGCCGCGGCGGGCGGGCACAGCCTCCTGATCGTCGGCCCGCCGGGAGCGGGCAAGTCCCTTGCCGCGGCGCGGCTGCCCTCGATCCTGCCGCCGCTGGCGGCGGTCGAGGCGCTCGAGGTGGCGCGGATCGCGAGCGCCTGCGGCAGGCTCAACGGCGGCCCGCCGGGCGGCAGGCCGTTCCGCGCTCCGCATCACACGGTCAGCCCCGCGGGACTCGTCGGGGGCGGCAGCCCGCCGGGTCCCGGCGAGGTGACCCTGGCCCATCGTGGCGTCCTCTTCCTCGACGAGCTCTGCGAGTTTCGCCGCGATGCGCTCGAGGCGCTGCGAGCACCGCTGGAGAGCGGCCGGGTTTCGATCTCGCGGACCGGCGCCAGACTGCGCCTGCCGTGCCGGTTCATGCTGGTCGCCGCCGCCAATCCGTGTCCCTGCGGCCGGGGCGAGGCGGACCCCGATTGCAGCTGCGCGCCGCTCGAGGTGCAGCGCTATCAGGGCCGGCTCAGCGGTGCCCTGGCCGACCGGATCGACATCCTCGCTCCGGTCGGCCAGCCGACGGCCGGCGAGATCGCAGGCCGGGCGGGGGAGGGATCGGCGGCGATCCGGGAGCGGGTGGTCGCGGCGAGGGAGCGCCAGGAATCCCGACTCGGGCCGGGACGCTGCAACGCCGACATGACCCCGGCGGAGGCACGGGAGTCGGAGATCTCCGGCGAGGCCGCGGCGCTGCTCGCCGAGGCCTACTCGCGGCGGCGGCTGAGCGGCCGCGCCCACGACAGGGTGCTGCGCCTCGCCCGCACCGTCGCCGACCTCGCCGGAGAGGACTCCGTCGGCAGCGACCAGATGGCTCAGGCTCTGCAGCTGCGAAGGCGCGACCGTGAGTGAGGCCGGCCCCCGGGCATGCCCCGAGTGCCTGCGGCGGTCCTGGCTGCTGGCCGCGCTCGCCCCCTATATCGAGAAGCTCGCCACCGGTGCCCCGGGCTCGCGCTCGCCGGAGCTGCTGCGGCTCTCCAACGAGGACCTTGCGGCCGCCACGGCACCGCAGGCGGGCGACCGGATTCTCGCCGGGGTGGGGGAGATCCCCGAGGGCCGGCTTCGCGCCGACCTCGACGCTGCCGAATGCTGGGCCTGCTGCCGGCACGACGCCTCCTACCCGCCCGGCCTCGTTGACGCCGCCGACGGTCCCTGGGCCCTGATCGGCCGCGGCGACTCCGAACTGCTGGCGCGGCTGGAGCCCGAGGCGGCCGTGACGGTCGTCGGAGCCCGCCGCGCCAGCACCTACGGGCGCGAGATCGCGCGTGAGCTGGCCCGCGAGCTGGCGGCCTCCGGCCAGGTGGTCGTCAGCGGGCTCGCCTTCGGCATCGACGCCTGCGCGCACCGGGGAGCGCTCGAGGCGGGCGGCCTGACCGTCGCCGTCCTCGGCTGCGGGGCCGATGTCTCCTATCCCGCCGCGCACCGCTCGCTCTGGCGGCGGGTCGGCGAGCTGGGCCTGGTCCTCTCCGAGCTGCCGCCGGGCACGGGCGCTTGGCGCTGGACGTTCCCGGCCCGCAACCGGATCATGGCGGCGCTGGCGGGGATGACCGTCGTCGTCGAGGCGGCGGAGAGGTCGGGGTCGCTGATCACCGCCGACCTTGCCGCGGACCTCGGCCGCGATCTCGGCGCGGTGCCGGGCCCGGTCTCCTCGAAGCTCTCGGCCGGCCCCAATCACCTCCTGGTCGGCGGCGCCTGCGTCGTTCGTGACGCGCAGGACGTGCTCGACGCGATGCTCGGGCCCGGCGCGCGGCCGCTCCAACGTCTCGGACCGCCGCTGGAGCAGCTCCTGGTCGAGGTCCTTGAGGCGGTCGAGCGCGGAGAGCAGACCAGCGACGCGATCGCCGCCGCGCTCGACCTCGGCGGCGCCGAGGTGGCGGCGGCACTCGCCACCCTCGAGTCGAGGGGATATGTGACCTGCTCTCTGGTCGGGGTCTATCTGCGGACCACGCTACGGGCGCCGGAATAGGCTCCCGGGGGTGCGGAGCGAGCAAGCGCCGATCCCCGCAGTCCTCTCGATCGCCGGCTCGGACTCCGGCGGCGGCGCGGGCATCCAGGCCGACCTCAAGGCGTTTGCGCGCTGCGGGGTCCACGGTATGACCGCGATCACCGCGATCACGGCCCAGAACACGCTCGGGGTCGCAGCGGTCGCGTCCGTCTCGCCGGAGCTGATCGTCGCCCAGGTGCGCTCGGTGGTTGAGGACATCGGCGTCGACGCGGTCAAGATCGGGATGCTCGGCACCTCCGAGACCGTCCACGCGGTCGTCGAGGCGCTCGGCCTGGTCGGCGAGGCTCCGGTCGTCGTCGACCCGGTGATGGTCGCCGAGAGCGGCGCGGTCCTGCTCGACGAGGACGCCCGCGAGGCGCTCGTCGGCGAGCTGCTGCCGCTGGCGAGGGTCGTCACCCCCAACCTCCCCGAGGCGCGGGCCCTCACCGGCGAGGGAGAGCCGACCTCCCAGGAGGACCTGGCGCGCGCGGTCCTGGCGCTCGGCCCGGCTGCGGTCGTCGTCACCGGCGGCCACAGCGATCGAGTCACGGACGTGTTCTTCGACGGCAGCGAGATGGTCTCGATCGAGGGCGAGCGCCACCCCGACGGCGCTTCGCACGGCTCGGGTTGCACTCACTCCTCGGCCCTCGCCGCCGGCCTCGCCCTCGGCGACTCGCCGCTCGAGGCGGCGAGCAGGGCCCGCGAGGTCGCCGCGGCCGCGGTCGCCGCCGGCCTCGGAAGCATCGGCGGGGGGCCGGGACCGGTCGATGTTTTCGGCCTCAGCGCCCGGAGGCCTCCGGGCGCTCAGTAGATTCTCACCATGAGCTCCAACGGCAATACCGCAACCAGCCTGCCCCGTCCACGCTCGAGCGTCGTCTTCGACGGCCCCGACCGCGCCCATTCCCGCGCCTACATGAAGGGAATCGGGTTCGACGACGACGCCCTCAGCCGGCCGACGATCGGGATCGCCAACACCTGGACCGAGGCGATGCCGTGCAACTTCCACCTCCGGGGGCTCGCCGAGCACGTGAAAGAGGGGGTCAGGGCCGCCGGCGGGACGCCGATGGAGTTCAACACGATCGCCGTCTCCGATGGCGTCACGATGGGAACCCAGGGAATGAAGACCTCGCTGGTGAGCCGCGAGGTGATCGCCGACTCGATCGAGCTGATGGCCCGCGGGTACCAGTTCGACGCGATCGTCGCCCTCTGCGCCTGCGACAAGACGATCCCCGGCACCGCGATGGCGATGGCGCGGCTCGACATCCCCTCGGTCGTCCTCTACGGAGGTTCGATCGCGCCCGGGCACTGGCACGGCCGCGATGTCACGATCCTCGACATCTTCGAGGCGATCGGCGCTCACAACAGCGGCGACCTGAGCGACGAGGAACTGAACGAGCTCGAGGGCGTCGCCAGCCCCGGGGCCGGAGCCTGCGGGGGCCAGTTCACCGCCAACACGATGGCCTGCGCGTTCGAGGCTCTCGGCGTCAGCGCCGGCGGCTCGGCGATGGTCCCAGCCGAAGACGAGGAGAAGGGCTCGGTCGCCGAGCGGATCGGCGAGCTGGTGATGAAGGTCCTCGTCGACGACATCCGCCCGAGCAGGATCATCACCCGCGACTCGCTCGAGAACGCGATCGCCTGCGTCTGCGCCTCCGGCGGCTCGACCAACGGCGTCCTCCACCTGATCGCGCTCGCCCGCGAGCTCGACATCGACCTCTCGATCGACGACTTCGAGCGGATCTCGCGCGAGACGCCGCTGCTCGCCGACCTCAAGCCCGGCGGCCGCTTCGTCGCCACCGACCTCTACGCCGCCGGCGGCGTGCCGGTCCTGCTCAGCCGTCTCGCCGAAGCCGGGGCGCTCCACGCCGATGCCCTGACCGTGACCGGGCAGACGATCGGCGAGGTCGCCGAGGGGGCGATCGAGGCGCCCGGCCAGGAGGTGGTGCGCCCGCTCGACGATCCGCTCAAGTCCGAAGGCGGCCTCGCGATCCTCAAGGGCAACCTCGCCCCCGAAGGGGCGGTGGTCAAGCTCGCTGGCACCGAGCGCACCAAGCAGACCGGGCCGGCGCGGGTCTTCGAGTCCGAGGAGGAATGCTTCCGCGCGGTCAAGGACCAGAGGATCAAACCTGGCGACGTCGTCGTCATCCGCAACGAGGGCCCGGCCGGAGGCCCGGGGATGCGGGAGATGCTCCAGGTGACGGCGGCAATCGTCGGCGAGGGATTGGGCGAGAGCGTCGCGATGGTCACCGACGGCCGCTTCTCCGGCGCGACTCGCGGCCTGATGATCGGCCATGTCGCCCCCGAGGCGGCGAAGGGCGGGCCGATCGCCGCGATCGAGGAGGGCGACACGATCAGCGTCGACGTCGAGGACCGCCGGCTCGAGATCGACCTCGACGAGGAGACGATCGCCGCCCGCGTCGCCGCCTACCAGCCGCCGGCCTCGCCGTTCGGCACCGGCGTGATGTCGAAGTACGCGGCGACGGTCAGCTCGGCTTCGCACGGCGCCGTCACTGCCTGAGCCGATTGACGTAGAGAAGGTCGAGCGGCTACGGTCGCTTCCAGGATGGGAACCCAGAAGCGCTGGCGACCGAGTCATGCGACCGCCGTCGCCTACCTCGCCCTGTTCGTCGCCCTTGGGGGAAGCGCCTACGCCTTCCACCTCGGCAAGAACTCGGTCGGCTCCAAGCAACTGAAGAAGAACGCGGTTGTCACTGCGAAAGTCAAGAACGGAGCGATCACCGCCGCAAAGGTCAAGCAAGGAGCGTTGACCGGCACCCAGATCAATGCCTCAACCCTAGGCACGGTGCCGAATGCCGGCCACGCCGGAAGCGCCGATGTCGCCAATTCCCTGCCCGCGCCCGAAGCCTGGCGGCCCGTCGGAGGGCCTGGTGAGCCAGCCTTTCAGAACGGTTGCCACAACTCCGGACTTCAGGACACCGCAACCGTCAGGTTCTACAAGGACCAGATCGGCATCGTCCACCTGGAGGGGGTCTACAACGGCTGTTCGATCGACGGCTCGACAGCGTTCCAACTGCCCGCCGGCTTTCGCCCGCGGCCGAATCTGAACTTCTCGCTGCCGCTGTTCGGGGAAGAAGGGGCGATCGTCGTCAATGGCACGGCCCCCAACCTGCCGGATGGCGACGTCGGGGGCGTCAGCTGCCCGGTCGCACTCTGCGTCCTCGACGGGATCACCTTCCGCGCCGAAACCTGAGCCCTACGCGTAGCCCATCCGTTCCAGGACCGGGATCTCGCGGATCTGCGGCGGCTGCAGGTGGTCCCAGAGGATTCCGCGCGGGCGGTCGTACTGGCTGTCGACCTCGATCACCGCCCGCGGGGTCGCGATCATGTCGACCGGCAGGTCGTGGGCGGTCATCATCAGGTGGCGGCGGACGATCTGCATCGGATGGACGGTGGTGGCGACGATCGTGTGGGAGTCGATCTTGCCGGCGTCGATCAGGATCCCGTACTCGAGGTCGGAGTAGCCGCCGCCTTTCCCGACCCGGGCGCCGCTGAGGTTGACCCCGACCGAGCCGCAGAGGACGAAGTCGATCTCCGGCAGGTCGTCCAGCGCCACCACCCGGCCGTGTTTGAGCGCTCCCTTGATGGTGGCCGCCTCCTTGAGGGCGTCCTTGGAGAGCCGTTTCGGTTCCAGCACCCGGAAGGGGTGCGGATCGCGCAGGCGCGGGACGGCCATGATCACGGTCTTGCCTTCCTCCAGCGCCCGCCGGCGGGCGTGGGTCTGGGGCGAGTCGGGGTTCGCCTTGATCGCCTGCGCGCGCTTCCAGAGCCGGTGCGCGGCGAGCTTCTCCGCCGCCATCCTTGCCCCGGCGAAGTTGGGTATCCGCCCCTCGGCGCCGGGGAACCGCGAGACCCCCTCGCGTTCCATCGCCTCCCATATCTCCTTGCGGACCGAGTCCTTCGAGGGCGCCACCCGGCAAACATATCCGTAGACAAGCCCGGATCGCCGCAGCCCGAATTGCAGGGAACCGGCCCCAGACGACCGAAGGTAGGCCTGCATACACTTTTGGGGTCCGGGACTCGAGCATTCGAACCCGGAGTCGCGCCAAATGGGACTAAAGGCGAAAATCGGGATCGTCACCGGGGTCTTCGCCCTCGGCCTCTGCGCGATCGCGTATGCCTACGATCGCTCGCAGGAGAAGACGATCGCCGATGGGGTGACGATCGGCGGCGTCGAGGTCGGCGGCCTCAACGCGGCCGAAGCCGAACAGCGAGTGCGACGCAGGCTGCTGGCGCCGCTTCAACACCCGCTCAAGGTCGGCTACGAAGGCCACAGCTGGAAGCTGCCGGGAGACAAGCTCAAGGTCCACGCCGACCTCGAAGCCGCCGTCCAGAGGGCGCTTGACGTCAGCCGCGAAGGTGGCCTGCCCGGCCGCGTGATCCGCTACATCACCGGCGGCGAAGTCGACAAGCACGTCTCGGCGCAGGTGACCTACTCGCACCCGGCGGTGAACAGATTCGTCCGCCATGTCGCGAGCGAAGTCGATCGCGAACCGCAGGACGCCGACGTCGAAGCGACCGGCGAAAGCGTCAGCATCGCCCCGGCCGTCTACGGCCGCAAGGTCCGCGACGACCTCCTGACCAGGCGGCTCGACGACGCGGTCCTCAACGCCAACGCCGACCACACGATCGCAGCCCGCACCCACTCGGTGAAGCCGAAGGTGCTCGGCGACGAAGTCGCCGCCGAATACCCGAGCTACCTCACCCTCGACCGCTCGACCTTCACCCTGCGGCTCTGGAAGCACCTGAAGCTGGCCAAGACCTACACCGTCGCGGTCGGGATGGAAGGGCTGGAAACGCCGGAAGGCCTCTACGCGATCCAGGAAAAGGAAGAAGATCCGGTCTGGCACGTTCCCGACTCGGCCTGGGCCGGAAGCCTCGCCGGGCAGACGATCCCGCCCGGGCCGGAGGACCCGATCAAGGCCCGCTGGATGGGGATCTTCGAAGGTGCCGGCATCCACGGCACCGAAGAGACCTGGTCGCTAGGCCACGCCGCATCGCACGGTTGCGTGCGGATGTCGATCCCCGACGTGATCGAACTCTATCCCCAGGTCGAAGTCGGGACCCCGATCTACATCGGCTGACGCAGGATCGCGCCGCCGTGGCGGCGAACTTGAAGCGATGGACTGGGACGAGGCCCTGAGCGCCTTCGATCGCGACGCGCGCGGGCGCGGGGTCGCCGAGCGGACCCGGCGCGCCTACGGCACCGACCTCGGCCGCTTCGCCGAGTGGGCCGAGGGGACCGGCCTGGGGCCGGAGGCGGTCCGCCATCGCGACGTCCGCCGCTATGCGGCCGGGCTCTCGCAGGAGGGCGCCGCGCCGGCGACCGTGGCCCGCAAGCTCGCCGCGATCCGCGGCCTCTTCGACTACCTCGTCCGCACCGAGCGGGTCGGGCAGAACCCCGCCGACCTGGTCTCGAGCCCGAAGCGCGATCAGAAGCTGCCGCAGGTGATGACCGGCGAGCAGGTCCGGACCCTGCTCGAGCGGATCCCGGCGACGACCCCGCTCGAGCTCCGCGACCGGGCGATGCTCGAGCTCGCCTACTCCTGCGGGCTGCGCTGCGAGGAGATCGTGACTCTTGACATCGGCGCCTTCGACTTCGAGTCAGAGCAGCTCCGGGTCCTGGGCAAGGGCTCAAAGGAGCGCCTGCTGCCGGTCGGGGAGCCCGCCCAGCGGGCCCTGCGCGTATACCTCGACCGCGGGCGGGAGGCGCTCGCCGCAGACGGGGGCGAGCGGGCGCTCTTCCTCTCCAAGAGCGGCCGCCGGCTCTCCAACTCCGACGTCACCAGGCGTCTCGGGCTCTGGGTTCGGGAGGCGGCTCTGGCAGGCGGAGTCTCGCCCCACTCGCTCCGTCACAGCTTCGCCACACACCTGCTCGAAGGGGGTGCCGACCTGCGCACGATCCAAGAGCTACTAGGTCATGCGTCCATTTCGACCACGCAGGTCTACACTCGCGTCGATGCGGCTCGCCTGCGGGACGCTTACCTTGCAACCCACCCACGGGCGTAATGACCCCGACGTTCAGCCATAGAATCGAGCGGAGGCCATGGATACGGGCGTGAAAGAGGTGGAGCTGCGCGACCTGTGGCGCCGCTACAAGGAGGAGGACGACCAGGCCGCTCGCGAGCGCCTCGTCGTCGCCTATTCGCCGATGGTCAAATTCGTCGCCGGCCGCCTCGGGGCGGGCCTGCCCTCGCACGTCGACGACGCCGACCTCATCTCCTACGGGCTGCTCGGCCTGATCGGCGCGATCGAGCGCTTCGAGCCCGAGCGCGGGATCAAGTTCGAGACCTTCGCGATGACCCGGATCCGCGGCGCGATCATCGACGAGCTGCGCTCGCTCG
>DASXBC010000108.1:0-14431 GCA_036406355.1 Solirubrobacterales bacterium
GGCTTCACCTCGATCCAGTACCAGAACGCGAACAACTCGGTGCGCGTCACCGATGAGTTCATGGAGGCGGTCGAGGCCGGCGAGGACTGGAGCCTGATCGCCCGCATCACCGGCGAGCCGACAAAGACGCTGCCGGCGCGCGAGCTGATGAACCAGATCGCCGACGCCGCCTGGCGCTGCGCCGACCCCGGCGTCCAGTACGACACGATCATCAACCGCTGGCACACCTGCCCGGAGTCGGGGCGGATCAACGCCTCGAACCCGTGCAGCGAGTACATGCACGTCGACGACTCGGCCTGCAACCTCGCATCGCTCAACCTGATGAAGTTCCGTCGCGAGGACGGCAGCTTCGACGTCGGGGACTTCGAGCACGCGGTCGACATCGTCTTCCTCGCCCAGGAGATCATCGTCGGCAACTCGAGCTACCCGACCGAGCAGATCGGCGAGAACGCCAATGCCTTCCGCCAGCTCGGCCTCGGATACGCCAACCTCGGCGCGCTGCTGATGTCGGACGGGCTTCCCTACGACTCCGACGAGGGACGCAACGTCGCCGCCGCGATCACGGCGCTGATGACCGGGCGGGCCTACCGCCAGTCGGCGCTGATCGCCGCCGGGGCGACGGGCCCCTACGACGAGTACGAGCGCAACCGCGACCCCCACAACGGCGTGATGCGGATGCACCGCGACGCCTCCTACGACATCGATCCGTCCGGGATCAGGGGCGAGCTGCTCGAGGCCGCGCAGAGGGCATGGGACGAGGCGGTCGAGCTCGGCGAGATCCACGGCTACCGCAACGCCCAGGCGACGGTGCTGGCCCCAACCGGGACGATCAGCTTCCTGATGGACTGCGACACGACCGGGATCGAGCCCGACTTCTCGCTGGTCAAGTTCAAGGAGCTGGTCGGCGGCGGGCAGATGACGATCGTCAACCGCTCGGTGCCGCTGGCGCTGCGGACCCTCGGCTACGCCGAGCCCGAGGTCGAGCAGATCGACGCCCACATCACCGAGAAGAACACGATCGTCGGCGCCCCCGGCCTCAAGGACGAGCATCTGCCGGTGTTCGACGTCGCCGTCGGCGAGCGGGCGATCTCCCACACCGGCCACATCGACATGATGGCGGCGACGCAGCCGTTCATCTCCGGGGCGATCTCGAAGACGGTCAACCTGCCGCAGTCGGCGACCGTCGAGGACATCGCCGACGCCTACACCCGCGGCTGGAAGGGCGGGCTCAAGGCGCTGGCGATCTACCGCGACGGCTCGAAGACGGCGCAGGCGCTGCGCACCGACGCCCAGGAGGAGAAGGAAGCCGAGGAGGTCGCGAGGCCGCCGGAGCGCAAACGGATGCCCCAGGAGCGGGAATCGATCACTCACAAGTTCTCGATCGCCGGTCACGAGGGGTACATCACCGCCGGCAAGTACGACGACGGCTCGGTCGGCGAGATCTTCCTCACCGATATCGGCAAGGAGGGCTCGACGATGCGGGGGCTGCTCAACGCCTTCGCGACGGCGATCTCGCTCGGCCTCCAGTACGGCGTCCCGCTCGAAGACTTCGTGCGCAAGTTCAGCTACATGCGCTTCGAGCCCGAGGGGATGACGTCCAACCCCGAGATCCCATTCGCCAAATCGATGCCCGACTACATCATGCGCTGGGTCGCGAGCCGGTTCATCGACGATCCCGAGACGCTCGAGGAACTGGGGATCATGACCAAGGAAGTCCGCGCCAAACAGGAAGCGGAGACGGCACAGCTGGCGCTCGGTGCCGAGTCCGGCGGCTCGGCCGGCCCGGCCAACGGAGGGAACGGAGGCAACGGCGGCAGCGGCCACTCGAAGCCTGTCGCCGCGGCGGAGGCGATGACCGAAACCCCGCCGGTGCGGCCGGCGAAGATGGTCGGCGGCGACCTCGGCCCGGCCTGCGACCAGTGCGGCGGGATGATGCAGCGCACGGGCTCCTGCTACACCTGCTCGAGCTGCGGCAACAACACCGGCTGCGGCTGATCCCGGCCGGCGAATCCGGGTCACCTCCATGGCGGGCGAAACCGGTACGGCTGAGACGCTGCTGCGCCTGTTGATCGCGGCGCTGTGGGTCGGCGCCCTGGTGCTGATCGTCGTGATCATGGACGGCAGCGATACGGACAGGGCGATATTCGACGTCCTCGCGGCGGTCGTCGTGCTGGCCTTCTACTGCCTGATCGGCTCGGCCGGGTGGATCCTGGCGCGAAAGGGCGGCAACTACGCCTTCTTCGGATACGCGACCGTCGTCGCCTCGGTCCTGGCCTTCGCGGCGGCGATGAAGGGGGTCCTCGCATTCGACCCGTTCGGCTCGAGGGACGAGGTCACCGCGTTTGCGGTGACGACCATTCTCGCGCTCGGCGCCGGGCAGGCATCGGTCCTGCTCGCCTTCTCCAACGAGGACGAGAGCGACGCGTCGCGGCTGACCCGAATCGGGGCCCTCCTCGCGCTCGCCGCGCTTGCGGTGATGGCGATCATCGAAGTCTCCTCGGGCGGGCAGGACATCGCGTTGAAGGCGTTCGGGGTGGTCGCCGTCCTCTACCTGCTCGGAGCCTTGTCGCTGCCGATCCTCCGCGGCCTTCAGCGAGCGGCCGAGTAGCCTTCGGGCATGGGTCTCGTCGCTCGCGTGGCGCCATTGGGCCTCCTTGTATTGCTGATCTTCGCCGCGCAGGCGCCCGCCGCCGGCACCCAGGAAGCGACCTGCGAGACGGGCCCGGTGACAGCCGGCAGCGGCAGCTCCGACTGGCGCCGCACCTCGCTCGACGCGGGGCCGGTCGGGGTTCTCGAGCACCCACTGAGCCATATGAGCCGGACCGCCAACGGCCAACTCGTCACGAAGATGCCGGCGTTGGTCGAGAGCCAGGCGCCCGTGACCCTGAGCGTCCCGCAGCGCCTGCGCGACCGGGTCTTCATCTACTACGGCTTCCATCAAGGCCGCGACGGCAGGCGCTCGACCTCCCTCGACGGCCCCGGCTTCAGCGAGGTCGTCTTCCACCCTTGCACCGACAAGCCGCGGACGATCTGGCCCGGTGGGATCCGCATCAAGGGCACGCAGTCGGTGCGGCTGCTGGTCGAGACCGAAGCCAGTCCGAGGCCGATCCCGCTGGTGCTCGGGAGGCCGAGGGTCTTCCCCCGGACCTAACCGAGGATGACCTCGGCGTTGTGCCGGGGCGTCTCGGTGATCGCGCGGCGGAAGACGCGCTCCGGGTCGCGCCGCGAGGGGCGGATCCGGTGCCGCTTGACCAGCTCCTCGAGGACGACCGCCATCTCGAACTGAGCGAAGGAAGCGCCGAGGCAGCGGCGAACGCCGCCGCCGAACGGGATCCAGGTGTAGGTGCCGGGAGGGTTGTCGACGAAGCGCTCGGGCAGGAAGCGTCCCGGATCGGGATAGACATCCGGGTTCGCGTGCACGAGGTAGATCGAGGGGGCGACTGAGACGCCCGCCGGAAGCTCGTGACCGCCGATCTCGACCGGCTCGGTCAGATGCCGGAGGACGATCGAGATCACCGGTCGCAGCCGCAGCGTCTCCTGGATCGTCGCCGTCAGGTACGAGCTCTCACCATCCTCGACCTCCTCGCGCAGGCGGTCGAGCTTGTCGGGATGGCGGGACAGGCGCTCGACGGCCCAGGCGAGCGCCGTCGCGGTCGTCTCGTGACCGGCGACGAGCAGGGTCAACAGCTCGTCGCGAATCTCCTCGTCGCTCATCGGGCTGCCGTCCTCGTGGCGGGCGGCGACCAGCAGCGAGAGGATGTCGTCGCGCTCCCCGAGGTCCTCGCTGCGGCGGCGCTCGGCGATCTCGCGGTGGATCAGCCGGTCGACGGCTTCGACCCGGCGGCGGAACCAGCCCATCCGCACCGCGCGGCGCGGCCCGATCAGGAGTACCGGCATCAGGATGCGGGGATTCGTCGTCAGATCGAGGAACCCGCGCAGGGATTCCCGCAGTTCGGCGGTCCGCTCCCCCTCTCCGACCCCGAAGACCGTGCTGAGGATGATGTCGAGCGTGATCGCCTGCATCCGCGGCCGCAGCCGGTAGGGAACACCCGTCGGCCAGCTCGCGATCTCGCGCGCGGCGATCTCGGCCATCGTCCGGCGGTATCCCTGCATCCGCTCACCGTGAAAGGGAGGCAGCAGCAGGCGGCGCTGGGTGATGTGGGGGCGCTCGTCGAGGACCAGGACCGAGTTCGGGCCCAGCACGGGTTCGAGGATCCGGTTCCCCTCGCCGGCGTGGAAGACGCGCGGATCGCCGGTGAAGACCTGTTTCACCGCGTCCGGGTCGGAGAGGATCACCCAGGTCCCTTCGTGGACGATCCTCAGGGTGAACGTGTCGCCGTAGCGCTCGCGGCAGGAGAACAGCATGCGTCGGGCCTGACGGGACCAGATCGCGGTCTGGATCTGGGCCGGGAGGGGCGGGCCCGGCGGGAGCCCGCGGCCGGCGGACTCGGCCGCCGCGGGTGGAGCAGTTGTCGTCGCCGCCTCCATCGCGCCTGACCCTGAGGATAGCCTCCCTCGGTGTGGAACTCCCTCGCCTACCTCCCGGCGCAGAGCACCGGTTCGTGCGCTTCCTCTGCGGGCTGCCGCCGCGGCTTCAGCGGCGCCTCTTCCGGCCGCGGATCGAAGTCGGGGGCGTCGAACCGGCACCCGACATTCGGGTCCTGCTCTGGCTCGCGCGGCTGGTCGGAGAGGACTCGGCGTCGGGGGGTGGGACCCTCACCCCCCAGCAGGCGCGCGAAAGGGCTCGGGTCGAGGCCGTCGTCGTCGGCGGCCCGAAGCGGCCGCTGCCGCGGGTCGAGGACATCGAGATCCCCGGCTCCGGCGGCCCGATCGGCGCCCGCGTCTACTCGGCTGCCCAGGTCGGCGCCGCGCCGGCGCTGATCGTCTTCTACCACGGCGGCGGCTGGGTGATCGGAGACCTCGAGACGCACGACTCCATTTGCCGTTTCCTCGCCCGCTACGCCGGCTGCATGATCCTCTCGGTCGACTATCGACTCGCCCCCGAGCACCCGTTTCCGGCCGCGGTCGAAGACTCCGTCGACGCCTTCCGCTGGGCCTGCGCGGAGGCAGCGGCGCTCGGCGCCGACCCCGGGCGGGTCGCGGTCGGGGGCGACAGCGCCGGCGGCGACCTGGCGGCGGTCGTCAGCCTCCTGACCCGCGACGACGACGGCCCGAAGCCGGCGATGCAGGCGCTGCTCTACCCCGTGACCGACGCGATCGGCGGCCAGGAATCCCGCCGCGTCTTCGCCGATGGGTTCCTGCTGACCGCGGCGGACATGGGTTGGTACGAGGGCCACTACCTCCAGGGGGCCAACGCCGACACCGATCCGCGCGCCTCGGTGCTGCGGGCCGACGACCTCTCCGGCCTTCCCCCCGCCTACGTCTGCACAGCCGGGATGGACCCGCTCCGCGACGAGGGCGAGGCATACGCCCAGCGCCTGCGCGACGCCGGCAACCGGGTTGCGCACCGCCGCCACCCCGGCCTCGTCCACACCTTCGCCAACATGACGGGGATCAGCCGAACGGCCCGCGCCGCGATGCACGAGCTCTGCGGGGCGCTGCGGATGGGGCTCTCGATCCACCCCTAGCGGGAGGGATCGGCCGGCTACTCGTACTGGAGCGCGCGGAGGACGTCGAGGCGCGAGGCCCGGCGGGCGGGAGCGATCGCGGCGATCACCCCGAGGACCCCCGCGAAGACGATCAGCAGGATCAGGGTCCCGATCGGGTAGGAGAGGACGAAGCCTTCGTCCTTCAGCGGCTGCGCGATCAGCGCCGCGAAGACGATCCCGATCGCCATCCCGAGTATCGCCCCGATCAGCGCCGTGATCACCGCCTCGTAGCGGATCATCGTCCGCACCTGGCGCCGCGACATCCCGATCGCCCGCAGCATCCCCAGCTCACGGGTCCGCTCGTGGATCGAGAGGGCCAGGGTGTTGGCGATCCCGAACAGGGAGATGATGATCGCCAGGAATAGCAGCGCGAAGATCAGGCCGAGCAGTTCGTTGATCTGTTCTTCCCGGTTTTCCTTCAGTTCCTGTTGGTTGAGGACTTCGGCGGTCGGGAACGAGGTTTCGACCAGTTTGGTCAGCTGCGCCTGGACGGCGGCCTGGTTGGCGCCCGGCGCGGTCTGGATGAAATCGGTCGTGTCCTGCGTCTGGCCGAATGCCCTCGCCAGGACCGGCTGGGTGATGAGGACGCTGCCGAACAACCCGAGCTTCGAGTCGAACTCGCCGACGACCTGGAACGTCGGCCTCGCCCCCGTCTGGCTCAGGAGCCGGAAGCGATCCCCCATTTCGAGGTCGTGTTCGGATGCGAAGTCATTGGAAACGACGGCCTGGGAGTCGCTGAGATTGCGGAGGACGGCCGGGCCCCCCTTCTTCCATTCGACTTCGAGGGCAGCGCCGATGTTGTGCGTCGGCGCGGTGACTTTGGCGGTGGTCCGGCTGGGCAGCAGCTTCGCTTCCACGGAGCGGATCGTCGCCACCGATTCGACTCCCGGGACCTTCGCCGCCGCCCTCGCCGCGGGGTTGGGGATCGGCGAGAAGCCGTCGCTGTTCTCGATCACCAGGCCGCCGGCGAAGTTTTCGTCGATCACCGACGCGACCGACGTCTTCAATCCCGCGGCGAAGACGGTGACGAAGGTGACCAGGGCAAGGCCGATCATCAGCGCCGCCGCGGTCACCGCCGTGCGGCTCGGATTGCGCTGGGAGTTCTCGCGCGCCAGCCGGCCGATCAGCCGTCGCGCCCGCTCCAACGGCCATCCTGCGACCGCCGCGAGCGGCGGCACCAGCCGCGGGCTGAAGAGCGAGACCCCGAGGATGATCCCGACGGCGCCGACACCGAGCAGCAGGGCGGCACTCCCACCGCTCGCGTTGCCGAAGAGGCCGAGCAGCAGAAGGCCGAGGCCCCCGATGCCGAGAACCGCGGCGACCGCGAGGGAGGCCAACCGCCGGCGCCGGCTCGGGGGCTGCTCGAACGCGTGCAGCGCGGCGATCGGCGGAACACGGGTCGAGCGCAGGGCAGGGACCATCGAGGAGACCGCGGTGACGACGACGCCGACCACGAGCGCGACGATCACCGTCCGCGTCTCCATCACCAGGCTCGTCGTCGGCAGGTCGATCCCGAAGGCTTCGAAGAGGGCGTTGAGCAGCAGCGCCATCAGGTAGCCGCCGGCGATCCCGATCAGCGCGCCGAGCAGCCCGATCGCGAGCGCTTCGACCAGGACCGTGGTCAGGATCTGGCGTCGCGAGGCGCCCAGAGTGCGCAGCAACCCGAACTCAGACACCCGCTGGGCGACCGTGATCGAGAACGTATTGAAGATCAGGAAGGCGCCGACGAAGACGGCGACGAACCCGAACACAAGCAGGACGGTCCGCAGGAAGCCGAGGCCTTCGCGGATTTCTTCGGAGCCACGGTCGGCGTTTTCCTTCGCGGTCTCGACCCGCACGTCGGGCGGCACGAACCGTTCGATCCGCCGTTTGAGGGTCTCCGCCGAGACGCCCTTCTCGGCTGCGACCGATATCTGGTCGAAACGACCCTGCTTGTGGGTGATCTGCTGGGCGACCGGCAGGGTCACCTGGGCGATGCTGGCGCCGCCGAAGGAGGCGTTCCCGAGCTGGGTGAAGCCGACCAGGCGGTAGGCCTTCGCGCTCCCCTGGCCGACGATCGTCAGCTTTTCGCCCATCTTCAGGCCGGCGTCTTCGGCCGCCGCCTGGTCGAGCGAGGCTTCGGTCGGCCCGTGGGGCCGGTGGCCTTCGACGTAGGTGAGCGACTCGAGCCCGTCGGGCAGGGTCGAGGAGATGAACTTCGGGGCGAATTTGGCGCCGACCGCGTTGCCTTCGGCGTCGAAGAACCCCCCAGGGGTGAAGATCGCCCCGGAGGCGAGGCGGACGCCCTTCGTCCGCTGCACGGCGGGCAGGATCGAGGCGTCGAACGTCGGGGTTTCTTCATTTTCCTGTTTGACCGGGTTCTTCGCGGTGATGACCACGCTCGTCCCCTTCAGGGACTCGGAGAAGATTTCGTCGAAGGCGGCGAAGACGGTGTCGGTGAGGACGTAGGAGCCGGCGACGAAGGCGATGCCGATGACAACCGCAAACGTCGTCCCGAGGGCGCGCGCCTTGCGGGCCCATAGGCTCTTCAGCGCGAGCCTCGTCACGCCGTTAGTCGACCTGCTTCATCAGCTCGATCACCTCGTCGCTCGAGCCCGGGGCGGCGTCGTGGACTATCGACCCGTCGCTGAGGGTGACGAGGCGGTCGGCGTGGGTCGCGGCGGTCGGGTCGTGGGTGACCATGATCACCGTCTGGTCGAACTGATCGACCGCCTGCCGCAGCAGCGCGAGCACATCGGCGCTCGCCTTCGAGTCGAGGTTGCCGGTCGGCTCGTCGGCGAAGACGACGGCGGGTTTGGAGACCAGGGCGCGCGCGACCGCGACCCGCTGCTGCTGGCCGCCGGAGAGCTCCGAGGGTCGGTGGGTGCGCCGGTCCTCGAGGCCGACCGTGCGGATCAGCTGCTCGAGCCACTCGCGGTCGGGCTTGCGGCCGGCGATCGAGAGCGGCAGGACGAGGTTCTCCTCGGCGGTCAGCACCGGGAGGAGGTTGAAGAACTGGAAGACGAAGCCGAGCTTTTCGCGGCGGAGCCTGGTCAGCTCGCCGTCGTCCAGGTGCGTGATCTCCTCGCCGTCGAGGCTGACCGTCCCCGCGGTCGGCCGATCGAGCCCGGCGAGGATGTGCATCAGCGTCGACTTGCCCGAGCCCGAGGGACCCATGATCGCCGTGAACCGGCCTCGCTCGAAGCCGGTGCTGACACCGACCAGGGCGTCGACCGCGGCATCGCCTTCGCCATAGCGGCGAGAGACGTCCCTCGCCACCACCACCTGTCCGTCCATGCTCACGCAACTCACACGCTAGCGAGATGCGACTACGCTCCGCCGCGTGGCGCTGGCCGACGAATACGACGGATTTCTGATCGATCTCGACGGCGTCGTCTGGATCGGCCGCGAGCTGATCCCGGGCGCGGTCGAGTCCCTGCGGGAGCTTCACGAGCGGTCCACGGGCTTCGTCTTCGTCACCAACAATCCGGGGCGGCCGAGCGCCGTCTACGCCGCCCGGCTGCGCGAGGCGGGGGTCGAGGTCGGGGAGGAGCGCATCGTCACCGCCGGCGAATCGACGGCGGGCCTGGCGGCGAAGGTTGCGGGTCCGGGCGCCGGCGCCTTCGTGATCGGGGCAGATGCCTTCCATCAGGCGGTCGCCGCCGAGGGCCTCGAGCTCCGCGAGGGCGAGGAGGCCCGGCGTGCGGACATCGTCGTCGTCTCCGGGCACCGCGGCTTCGATTACGAGGAGCTCCTGACCGCGACGCTCGCCCTTCAGGAGGGGGCCAAGCTGATCGCCACCAGCCGCGACCCGACGCTGCCGATGCCGGGTGCGAACTGGCCCGGGACCGGAGCGATCCTCGCCGCGGTCGAGACCGCGAGTGGGGCGACGGCGGCGATCGGAGGGAAGCCGGAGCACCACCTCTTCGACCTCGCCCGCCGGCGGCTCGGGATCGATGCCGGCCGGGTGGCGATGGTCGGCGACCGGGTCGCCTCCGACATCGAGGGTGGCCGGCGCGCCGGCCTCGCCACGGTTCTCGTTCTGAGCGGCTCGACGGCGAGCGAGGACGAGGTGGCGGGGTCGGGCGCCGACCACGTCATCGACGACCTCGCCGGCCTGCTCGAATGAGCGCCGACCCCAGCGGCGCGCCGATCGCGCGGCCCGGCATCGCGTTCGCCGGGATCTTTGCGGTGACATTCGCCGGGATCGTCGCGGTCGGGGCCGTGCTCCCGATCCTTCCCCGCTACGTGCACGGGCCGCTCGACGGCGGCAACATCGCGGTCGGAGTCGTGGTCGGCTGCTACGCGGTGACCGGCCTGCTGCTGCGGCCGGTCGCCGGGAGGATCGCCGACAGCCGGGGGCGCAAGCCGACGATGCTGATCGGGGCGCTGCTCACCGCCACCTCGGGAGTCCTCTACCTGCTGCCGCTCGGGATCCCGGGCCTGATCCTGGCGCGACTCGTCCTCGGTGCCGGCGAGGGCACGGTCTTCACCTCCGGCTCGGCCTGGATCGTCGACATCGCCCCACCGCAGCGGCGCGGCCGGGTGATCGGCCTCTACGGCCTCGCGATCTGGACCGGCCTCAGCGTCGGGCCGCTGATCGGCGAGCTTCTGCAGCAGACGTCCGGCTACACCGCGGTATGGCTGTTCGCCGGCATCGCGCCGCTGGTCGGGGCGGCGATCGCCCTCCGCCTGCCCGACCCGTTCCGTCCCGTCGCACACGACGGGAGCCAGCCGCTGATCGCCCGCGAGGCGGTCAGGCCGGGGAGCGCACTCGCCCTGGCGTCGATCGGCTACGCAACGGTCGCGGCCTTCGTCGTCCTCCACCTCGATGCCCGCGGCGTCGGCCACGGGGCCACGGTGTTCGGCGCCTTCGCCTCGATGGTCGTCCTCACCCGCCTGCTCGGCGGCGACCTCCCGGACCGGATCGGCCCGGCCCGGGTGGCCACCGGCGCCGCCGCGGTCGAGACGCTTGGGCTGGTCGTGATCGCGACCGCCCAGACCCTCTTCGTCGCGCTCGCCGGGGCACTCGCGATGGGGGCCGCCTTCTCGCTGCTGTACCCGTCGCTCTCGCTGATCGTCGTCGACCGCGTCCCGGAGAACCGCCGCGGCGCGGCGCTCGGTACGTTCACCGCGTTCTTCGACGCCGGCGTCGGCCTCGGCGCGCCGCTTGCCGGGGTCGCCGCCGCCATCAGCGACTACGAGGGCGCGTTCCTGTTCGCGGCCTGCGCAGCGGCGACCTGCGCGACAATGATCGCGGTCACGATCTCCAGCCGCAGCCGGGACCTGCTCGCCGCGCGCCGCGCCGAGGCCGGCTAGGACGGTCAGCGTTCGGCGAGCAGCAGGCTCTGGGCGGCGCGGCCGATCCGGCCGCGCTCGTCGAAGAGCACCGACTCCGCGGTCCCGATCCCGTCCTCATGGGGGACGGTGACCGCGTCGACGCAAACCCACTCACCCTCCGGCATCCGCTCGAGGTGGACGCTGAGGTCGACGTTGATGAAGAGATGACGGCGCCAGTCGAGGACGGCGCTGATGCCGTTGCCGACGTCGGCGGCGATCAGGGTCCGCTGCAGCGGCGAGGGCTCCTCACCGGGCAGCAGCGGATATCGCATCCGCATCCAGACCGTGGCGGGACCCGGGTCGCGGAAGCCGCCGCCGACCGACCGCCACTCCATCGCCGTGGGGTAGCCGGTGTCCTGGCCGGTTTCGAAGAACTCGGGCTCCGAGCCCCGATCGGGCCCCGGCGGCGCGGGCGGACCGTCCGGCAGCTCCGGCGGCAGCACGAGCCGCGAGGTCCTGATCCGCCAGGCCCGGGCCAGCATCAGCTCGTTCTCGCCGTCGCTGAGCGTCGCCTCGATCATCTGGACCGAGCGGCCGGGGCGCGCCAGGCGCGCCTCGACCGCGATCGGACCGATCGGGACCGGCCGCAGGATCTCAAGGTTGATCCGGGCAACCTGGAACCCCTCCCCCCCGTCGAGGCGCTCGATCTCGCGGCCGAGCAGCGCCGACGGCGGGCCCGCGTGCTGGGAGCCGGGGTCCCAGGGCCCGCGGGTCAGCTCGGTCGCCTCGTACAGATCGCCGTCGGGCTCGTAGAAGGCGGTCGGCATTTCAACGTTCGCGCTTCGCTCGCGGCGCGGCGAGACAGACATGGACGCTTGTTCGCTTCTCGCTCATCGGCGGATCCTAAGCAGGCCCCGGGCCTGGACAGGGTCCGTAAGCTGGATGTAGGAGAAAGGAAAGGCCATGACCGAGAGCACGACGAAGGTTCAGAAAACCGACCAGGAGTGGCGCGAGGAGCTGACCCCCGAGCAGTACGAGGTCCTGCGGAATGCCGGCACCGAGCGCGCCTTCACCGGCCCCTACTGGGACGAGAAGGGCGGCGGCATGTACCGCTGCGCCGGCTGCGGCGCCGAGCTCTTCGCCTCGGGCACCAAGTTCGACTCGGGCACGGGCTGGCCGAGCTTCACCGAGCCGGTCAACCGCGAGCACGTCGAACTGCGCCCCGACGACAGCCTCGGGATGCGCCGCACCGAGGTGATCTGCAAGAACTGCGGCGGCCATCTCGGGCACGTCTTCGAGGACGGCCCCGGCCCGACCGGCCAGCGCTACTGCATCAACGGCTGCGCGCTGACCCTCGACCGCAACGACGACCCCAAGGACGAGTAAGGCGCTCCCGGACGCGGGGCCCAGTCCATCGCTGTTTCCGTTGCGCCCCGCGAGAGCGGAGTAGGCGCCGTTTATTTCACCGAGCCGCCGGCGCCGAGGTAGCTGAACCGGACCGCGAGCGCGACGGCCTCGGTCCTGGTGTCGACCTCGAGCTTGGCGATCGCGTTGCGGACGTGGGTGTGGACGGTCGCCGGGCTGAGCCCGAGCCGCTCGGCGATCTCCTTCACCCGCAGCCCCTCGGCGAGGAGCTCGAGGATCTGGCGCTCGCGCGGTGAGAGGTCGAGCAGTTTCTCGACCTCGGAGGGCTTGCCGCCTGCGAAGTCGCCGCCGAGGAATGTCCCGCCGGTGGTGACGGCTTTGACCGCGCGGGCGATGTCCTCCGCCGGGGCCGACTTGAGGACGTAGCCCGAGGCGCCGGCGCGCAGGGCGAGCGCCAGCAGGTCCGGCTGGGCGTGGGCGGTGAAGATGATGACTTTGGTCCGCGGCCTCGCCTTCAGGACCTCCTTGGTCGCCTCGATCCCGTCCCGTTTCGGCAGCTCGACGTCGATGATGAGGACGTCGGGCTCGAGCTCTTTCACGACCTCGACGACATCGCGGCCGTTTCCGGCCTCGCCGACGATCTGGAGGGCGTTCGAGTTGGCCATGCGCGCCTTGATCGCCTCGCGGATGATCTCGTGGTCATCGCACAGAACTACGCGTTTTGCCTCTCTTACGCTGCTGTTCATGAGCTTTGGACGCTCGCTGTTTCCGCGTTCATCGTGCATCGATCCTTGCAGGGGAGCCGTACGAATGCAAAATACTGGGTAGCGTGAAGCTTCCGTCCCGCTCCTGGCGGTTCTCGACCAGGGCGACGAGGGTTCTGCCAACCGCAACCGCTGTCCCGTTCAGCGTGTGCACTGCCTGTGGTGTTTCGCCGTCCGCGGCCCGATACCTACAGGCGAGTCGCCGCGCCTGGAAGTCTGTCGTGTTCGAGCACGAGGTCAGCTCGCGGTAGCGCTCCTGGCTCGGGATCCACGCCTCGCAGTCGTACTTCTTCGCCGCCGGCGCCCCGAGGTCACCGGCGGCGACGTTGACGACGCGGTAGGGGATCTCGAGCTCGTTCAGGATCCGCTCCTCGATAGCCAGCAGCCGCTCGTGCTCGGCGGCCGACTCGGAGGGCTCGACGAACGAGAACATCTCGACCTTGTCGAACTGGTGGACGCGGAAGATGCCGCGGGTGTCGCGGCCGGCGGCGCCCGCCTCGCGTCGGAAGCAGGTCGAGAACCCCGCGTAGCGGATGGGAAGCCGGTCTGAGTCGAGGATCTCGTCGGCGTGCAGGGCGGCCAGCGATACCTCGGAGGTGCCGACGAGGAACAGGTCGTCCTTCGGGATCTCGTAGATCTGGTCGCGGTCGCCGGGCAGGAAGCCGGTGCCGTAGAGGGCCTCTTCGCGGACGAGGACGGGGGGGACCACCGGCTCGTGGCCCTCGCCGCCGACGAGGTCGAGGGCGTAGCGGATGAGCGCCATCTCGACGAGGACGAGGTCGCCCTTCAGGTAGGCGAAGCGCGACCCCGAGACCCTGGCCGCCGACTCGACGTCGATCACGCCGAGCCGGGTCCCGATCTCGAGATGGTCGAGCGGCTCGAAATCGAAGCTCGGCCTCTCCCCCACCTCGCGGACGACGACCGCGTCCTCCTCGGTCATCCCGTCGGGGGCGTCGGGGTCGGGCAGGTTCGGGAGCGCGGCGGCGACCCTCTCGATCCCTGCGTCGACCTCCTCGAGCTCGGCTTTCCCGGCCTCGATCTCCCCCTTCAGGCGCCCGACCGCTGCGACCAGGTCGGCCGCCTCGTTGCCCTTCTGCTTCTCCTCGCCGATCTGTTTGGAGAGCGTCTTGCGCTCGGCCTGGGCGCCCTCGATCCGCGGCAGGAGCTCGCGACGGCGCGCGTCGAGGGAGAGCAGCTCGTCGACGTCCTCGCCGGCGCCGCGGCGATCGAGCGCTGCCTTGACCCGCTCGGGCTCAGAGCGGATCAGCTTCAGGTCGAGCATCGAGGGCCTGGCTCAGGGAGAGTTCTGGCCCGGGCGGGGCGATTCTTCCGCGTCCTGGCCGGCGTACTTCGCGACGAACCTGGCCACCTCTTCCGCTTCTTCGCCAACGACGATGTTCTGGGGCATGATCGCCCCCGAGAACCCCCCGTTCT
>DASXBC010000109.1:0-2428 GCA_036406355.1 Solirubrobacterales bacterium
GACCCGCACACCCGGGCTCACGGTCTTCGAGAACGAGGACGAGTGAATCACCCGACCCGACCGGTCGAGCGACAGCATCGTCGCAGGCGGCGGATCCTCGAACGGCAGCTCCCGGTAGGGGTCGTCCTCGAAGATCCAGAAGCCGTGCTCGGCGGCGAGCTCGACCAGCCGCACTCGCTTTTCGGCCGAGAGCGTGCAACCGGCCGGGTTGTGGAAGTTGGGGATGACGTGGGCGAGCTTGACCGGCCCCTCGGCGAGCGCCGCCTCGAGCTGCGCCAGGTCGAGCCCGTCGGCCTCGAGCCGCACCGGCGCCAGCTCGACCCCGAGCCGCTGCAGCATCAGCAACGTGCGGTCGTAGGTCGGCTGCTCGACGATCACCCGGTCGCCCGCCTGCAGCAGGTGGTCGAACAGCATCCACCCCGCCTCGAGCGACCCATTGGCGATCATCACCTGACCCGCGTCGAGCTCGCCGTGGCGCTCCGCCACCCACTGGCAGAGGTCGGGATGGCCGATCCCGGTGCCGTAGGAGAGGGCTCGTTCCCAGTCCTCGGCCAGGGCGGCGCCGGCCGCCTCGCGCACCGCCTCGCGCGGCAGGATGTCGGCGCTGGGGGCGCCGCGGGCAAAGGAGATCGTGTCGGTGGCCATCGGCTCCCGAGTATAGGTAGAGGGATCTGGGTGGGGGTGGAGCGTCTTGTACTTTTTTTGGGGGAACAATCCTCGGACGGCCGCCCCCTGTCTTCAAAAAAAGTTAAGCGGAACCCCCGCCCAGATCCCTCAACCCCTCCACGGCAATCTTTGCAGTCTCGGTAGGGCTTTCGCCGACCCTGACGCCTTTCGCCTCAAGTGCTTCCTTCTTCGCTTGGGCGGTGCCCGACGACCCGGAGATGATCGCCCCGGCATGCCCCATCTGCTTCCCCGGCGGCGCCGTAAACCCAGCGATGTAAGCGACGACCGGCTTGGAGATCTCGGCAGCGATGAACTCGGCCGCCCGCTCCTCGGCGTCGCCGCCGATCTCGCCGACCATGACGATCAAATCGGTCTCCGGATCGGCCTCGAACAGCTTGAGGACGTCGATGAAGTCCGACCCGACGATCGGATCGCCGCCGATGCCGACGATCGAGGAATTGCCCTCGCCCGCCTGCTTCAGCTCGTTGCCGATCTGGTAGGTCAGCGTGCCCGACTTGGAGACGACGCCGATCCTGCCCGGGTCGAAGAACTGGGCGGGAATGATGCCGACGTTGGCCTTGCCGGGCGAGAGCACGCCGGGGCAGTTCGGCCCGATCAGCCGCACCCCCGCCTCCCTCGCCTTCCAGTAGGTCTTCAGCATGTCGAGCACCGGGATCCCCTCGGTGATCGCGATCACCGTGTGCACGCCCGACTCGATCGCCTCGTCGATCGCCGGCGCGGCGAAGCGCGCCGGAACGAAGATCATCGAGGTGTTGGCGCCCTCGCCCTCGACCGCCTCGCGGATCGAGTCGAAGACCGGCACCCCCTCGACCTCCTGCCCGCCCTTGCCGGGCGTGACGCCCGCCGCCAGGTAGGTCCCGTAGGCGCGGTTGCGCAGCCCGTGGAAGGAGCCCTCGCGGCCGGTCAGCCCGGAGACGACCAGGCGCGTGTCGTTGTCGACGACGATCGACATCAGCCTCTGCTCCCCGCCAGCTCGACCACCCTCTCGGCGGCGCCGAGCATCGTCGTCTCCTGGTGCAGGTTGGCGAGGCCGGCGCCGGCGAGGATCTCCAGCCCCTCCTCCGAGTTGGTGCCGTCGAGCCGCACGACCAGCGGCAGCTTCAGATCGAGCTGCGCCGAGGCCTCGACGATCCCCTTGGCGATCTCGTCGCAGCGGGTGATGCCGCCGAAGATGTTGAAGAGGATCGCGCTGACCTTCGCATCGGAGGTGATCACGGTGAGCGCGTCGACGATCGCCTCGGCCTTGGAGCCGCCGCCGGCGTCGAGGAAGTTGGCCGGCGCGCCGCCCGCCTGGGCGACGACGTCGAGGGTCGACATGCAGAGGCCGGCGCCGTTGGCGAGGATGCCGACGTTGCCGTCGAGCTTGACGTAGGTGAGGCCCTTCTCGCGCGCCATCGCCTCCTGCGGGTCCTCGACCGACTCGGCGTCGATCGCCGCCAGCTCCTCGTGGCGGTAGAGGGAGTTGTTGTCGATCGTCACCTTGGCGTCGAGCGCGACGACCTCGCGCCCGGCGGTGACGATCAGCGGGTTGACCTCGATCAGGCTGGCGTCCTCGGCCATCGCCACCTCGGCCAGCTCGACCAGGATCGCCGCCGCCTGTTCGTGGACGTCCTCGTCGAGCCCGGCGGCCTCGACGATCGGCCGCGCCGCGTCGGCGGTGAAGGGCTGGGTCGGGTCGATGTGCTCCTTGACCAGGGCTGCGGGGTCCTCCTCGGCGACCGCCTCGATGTCCATCCCGCCC
>DASXBC010000110.1:0-10425 GCA_036406355.1 Solirubrobacterales bacterium
GAAGCTGCGCCCCGAGGGCGGCGGTCAGCAGCAGGAACACCGTGCCGAGGAACAGATGGCGACCCAGCACCAGCCAGAGCGTGATCAGCGCGGTGACCCCCAGCATCGCGAACAGGCCGGGCTTGGTGTTCGCCACGCGGGCGAAGCCGATCGCGCACCGGGCGGGCACGCTCAACCGTCGGAACGTCACCTCACGGTCCGGCATCGGCAGGTGCAGCTCGTCGGGCACGGCCGAGTCCAGCACCTGCGCCAGCTCCTGCCCGCCGAACCACTGCCGCGCCTCCATCTCGAGCACGGAGCCGTCCCGGCCGACGAGGAGCCGGCTGCCGTCGCGCCACGCGAACAGGCCGACCACGTCGCCGATGCGCATCCGCTGGGCGGCGAGCCCGTGGACGGTCTCGGCCACCTCGGCGTCGGCGGCGAACGTGCTCAGGTCGGCCGGCCAGTTCACGTGGTTGTGGCGACGCCCGTGGCCTGTCGCCCGCACCTCGGGGAACGACACCAAGTCGACCCCGCCGGCCAGAGGGGCGTCCTCGGGCAGCCCGAGCAGCAGCGAGGTGTGGAACTCCTGCGCCGCCGCGTCGACCTTGGTCGGGTCGGTGTAGCGCAGCTGGTCGAGCAGCTCCTCGTGGGTCTTCGGCACCCGGTCGCTGAGCACGGCGTACGCCGACTCGAGGGCCACGTCGACGAGCGCGGACGGGAAGTCGAGCCGTTGGAGCCGGTGGTCCACGGCCTCCTGGACCCACGCCCGTGGTACGCCGTCCTCCGCGAGCCGGCGCGACACCTCCACGCCGGCGGTGGCGACCTCGGCCAGGATCTCGGGCACCACGTCCGAGCCGGCGGCCACCACGACGTGGTGGTCGTCGACCTCGACCTGGTTGGACCAGGGGGCGTAGGCGCCACCGGTACGCTGCCGCAGTCCGTCGTGCACGGCCCGCTCGAGCATCCCGGCCAGGAAGGTCGCCTCGTGGGTGCGGGACACCACTCCGCTGAGGGTCATCCCGTGGTCGTCGCGGTACGCCGCGGGCAGCGAACGGCGGACCGGCTCGGTGGTGCGCGGCGGGTGGTACTCCCCGGTGGGGAGCGGCAGTCTCAGGTCCGTGGGCGGGGGGCCGTCGAGGACCAGGACCGCGTTGGAGCCGTTGAAGACCCGGCGCGAGCGCTCGGTGAGCAGCTCCTCGGTCGCACGTAGCGCCCCGACCTCGGCGTAGCTGGCGACGCCTGCACCCGAGGCGCCGTACCTCCAGGTGAGCGAGCGGAGCAGCGGATCCCGGCGTAGCTGAGCCTCGGCCTGCAGCACTCCGCGTTGGCGGGCGAGGAGGCGGAAGTCCGGCTCGCCCAGCCACCGCGACAAGGCGCCGAGATCGCGCACGATCGCGTCCGGCCCGCCGTAGGCGGCGAAGCGAGTGAGCAGCATCGAGGTGTGGCCCTCGATCGGCCGGCTCAGGGTCTCCCGGTCGCGCAGGGCGAGGTGCTCCAGGAGGTGCAGGAAGCCGGTCTCGTGGAGCGGCTCGTCGGCGGCGCCCTGTCGGAAGATCAGGTGGGCAGCCGAGGGCGGACTGCCCATGTCCACGTAGAAGCAGAGGACGCCGTCGATCTGGGTCTCGCGTACGTCGTTCATGGTCTGCCTGGGGGCTGGCTTGCGTGGGTGGTCCGAAGCACGCTAGCCCGCGCGGATCACCCCCGTAGGTGCTTTGGCCAACGTCGCATGGCCTGGTCGGTCAAATTTCACTCGCTGCTCGACGGCTTCGAGGGTGTTCTGCGTGCCCCGCTCGGCGCCTCGTCACCCGTCACCTGCCGCGGCGTAACCGGATGGTTCGGTCCCACGACGTCTCCCTAGGATGAAGCCATGCCCGAGACCTCCGAGCACCCCGGCGCGCCCGCGGAGCACCAGACGATCTCGCGTGACGAGGTCGCCCACCTCGCCGACCTGGCGCGGATCGACCTCTCCGACGCGGAGCTCGACCACCTGGCGCCGCAGCTGAACGTGATCCTGGAGTCGATCGCGTCCATCCAGGGGGTGGCCAGCGCGGACGTACCACCGACCTCCCATCCGTTGCCGCTGACCAACGTGTACCGCGAGGACGTCGAGCGCCCCTGCCTGACCGCCGAGGAGGCGCTGAGCGGCGCTCCCGAGGAGGAGCAGCAACGGTTCAAGGTCCCGCGCATCCTCGGGGACGAACAGTGAGCGCCGAGCGGCGCACTGCCGCCGAGCTGGCCGAAGCACTCGCCGCGGGCGAGACGACCAGCGTCGAGATCACCCAGGCACATCTGGACCGGATCGCCGAGGTGGACGGCGACATCCATGCGTTCTTGCACGTGGACGCCGAGGGCGCCCTCCGTGAAGCCGCCGCATCGGACGCCCGCCGCGCCGCAGGTGAGTCCCGCGGCGTCCTCGACGGCGTCCCGATCGCGGTGAAGGACGTGATGGCGACCCGCGGCCTCCCGACCACCTGCGGCTCGAGGATCCTCGAGGGCTGGATCCCGCCGTACGACGCGACCGTGGTCGCCCGACTTCGCAGCGCGGGCCTGCCGATCCTCGGCAAGACCAACATGGACGAGTTCGCGATGGGCTCGTCCACCGAGTACTCGGCCTTCGGGCCCACCCACAACCCGTGGGACACCACGCGCGTGCCGGGCGGCTCCTCCGGCGGCTCGGCGGCCGCGGTCGCCGGCGGCCTCGCGCCCTGGGCAGTCGGCACCGACACCGGCGGCTCGATCCGCCAACCCGCCTCGCTCTGCGGGATCGTCGGCCTCAAGCCCACCTACGGCGCGGTCTCGCGCTACGGCATGATCGCCTTCGCCTCCTCGCTCGACCAGTGCGGACCGCTGACCCGCACCGTCGGCGACGCCGCCCTGCTGCTGGCCATCCTTCAGGGCCGCGACGAGTGCGACTCGACCTCGGTGGGGCTGCCCGAGCCGCTGCGTCTGCCCGACCGCGAGGACCTGAGCGGCCTGCGCTTCGGCGTTCCCGCCGACCTCGCCCGCGACGCGATCGAGCCCGGCGTGCGCGAGGTCTTCGAGGCGACGCTGGCGACGATCGAGCGGCTCGGCGGCGAGGTGGCCGAGGTCTCGCTGCCGCACGCCGAGCACGGCATCTCGGCCTATTACGTGATTGCCCCCGCCGAGGCCTCCTCGAACCTCGCCCGCTATGACGGCGTCCGCTACGGCATGCGGGCCGAGTCGAGCGGCGACGTGATCGAGATGTACGAGGCGACGCGGGCGCAGGGGTTCGGCGCCGAGGTCAAGCGCCGCATCATGCTCGGCACCTACGCCCTCTCCTCCGGTTACTACGAGGCCTACTACGGCCAGGCGCAGAAGGTTCGTACCAAGATCGCCGGCGACTTCGCCGCCGCCTTCGCGGACTTCGACCTCGTCGTTACCCCGACCTCGCCCTCGGTCGCCTTCGAGCTCGGCGAGAAGGCCGACGACCCGCTGGCGATGTACCTCAACGACTTCTTCACCGTGCCGATGAGCCTCGCCGGCATCCCCGCGATCTCGATCCCAGCCGGCCTCGCCGAGCCCGCGGGCGGCGGCCCCGCGCTCCCCGTCGGCTTCCAGCTCACCGCCCCCGCCTTCGCCGAGCAACAGCTCCTCGACGCCGCCCACGCCCTGGAGCAGGCCATCGCCTTCACCCCCGGCCCTTCCGGTGCGCCTTTCCCACCTGTGGGGGAGATAAAGCGCACCGGAAGCGAGGGGCGGGACGGAGGTGAAGGGGGTGGCTGAGCTGGAGGCGGTGATCGGGCTGGAGATTCACGTGCAGCTCGCTACGCGGACGAAGATGTTTTGCGGCTGCGAGCTCTCCTTCGGGGACGAGCCGAACGCGCACACCTGCCCGATCTGCCTCGCCCATCCCGGGGTGCTGCCGGCGGTCAACGAGCAGGCGGTCCGTTTTGCCCTGCAGATCGCGGCGGCGCTGGAGTGCGAGGTGGCGCCGCGCTCGATCTTCCACCGCAAGAACTACTTCTATCCCGACAGCCCGAAGGCGTACCAGATCAGCCAGTACGACATCCCGATCGCCGGCGCCGGACGGCTCGGCGACGTGCGCATTCACCGCGCCCACCTCGAGGAGGACGCGGCGAAGATGGTCCACGTCGGCGAGTCGGGTCGCATCCACGGCTCCGGCGCCTCGCTGGTCGACTTCAACCGCGGCGGCACGCCGCTGGTCGAGATCGTCACCGAGCCCGACCTGCGCGGCGCCGCCGAGGCGGCCGAGTGGGCGCGGCTGCTGCGGACCACGGTCCGCCAGCTCGACGTCTCCGACGTCAACATGGAGGAGGGAAGCCTGCGGGTCGACGCCAACGTCTCGGTCCGCCCGGCCGGAAGCGAGGAGCTCGGCACCAAGTCCGAGCTCAAGAACATGAACAGCTTCCGTTTCCTCGAGCGCGGGATCGAGGCCGAGCTGGCCCGCCAGCGGGGGCTGATCGAGGAGGGGGGGAGGGTCGTCCAGGAGACGCTCCACTTCGACCCCGCCGACGGCAGCCTGACGCCGCTGCGCTCGAAGGAGGAGGCCCACGACTACCGCTACTTCCCGGAGCCCGACCTGGTTCCGCTGGCGCCGACCGAGGAGATGCTGCGCGAGGCGCGGGAGTCGCTTCCGGAGCTGCCCGAGGCGCGGACCGAGCGCTACCGCGACGAGATGGGAGTCGCCGCCGACACCGCGGCGCTGCTCGCCGGCGACCCCGAGACCGCCGAGTACTTCGAGCGGACGGCGGCCGAGGCCGGCGGGATAGATCCGCGGGTGATCGCGAACTGGGTGACCGGCGAGCTGGCGGCGGCGCTGCGGCAGGCCGGCGATGGCGACGCGGCGGGCTCCAGGGTCGAGCCGAGCGCGCTCGCGGCGCTGGTCGCGATGGTCCAGGAGAAGCGGATCACCCACGGCAGCGCGAAGACGGTGCTGGCTGCGCTCGTCGCCGAGGGCGGCGACCCGGCGCGGATCGTCGAGCGCGAGGGCCTCGCACAGGCCGACTCGAGTGAGCTCGAGGGGGTCGTCGCGGCGGCGATCGAGGCCAACCCCGACGCGGTCGAGGAGGTCCGCGGCGGTAACCGCAAGGCGATCGGCCAGATCGTCGGCGCCGTCATGCGCGAGACGCAGGGGAGAGCCGACGGCGGCGAGGTCAACCGGCTGATCATGGAGAGGATCGGCGCCAAGAGCGACAATTGAGGCGTGGCATACGTCGTCATCGCCCTCTCATTCGGCCTCGCAACGGGAATCATCGGCCGGGCCAAGGGCAGCTCGTTCTGGGTCTGGCTCGTGATCGGGACCGCCGTGCCGCTGCTCGGCCTGTTCGCGGTGATCCTCTACCGGACCGAGAAGAACGAACCCGAACGACAGTGCCCGACCTGCGGCAAGGCGGTCAAGCTCTACGTCCAGGTCTGCCCCCGCTGCGGCACCGACCTCTATCTGCCGGAGCCCGATGCGGTCCGGCACCCCGGCGTCGAATAATCCGCCACCTGCTCTGCTCTGCTCTCGCTCGGGCCAGAAGCAACAGACATCGACAGATCCTCGCTTCCGCGTCCGGAGGTGGCGGGCCAACCCCGTTATCGGAGCCAGGTGCGGACGATCGCGTTGGCGAAGCCGACGCCGTAGCGGACGACGGCCGGCTTCTTCGAGTGGCCGTGGAGCCGCTGTTCGACCGTGACCGGGACCTCCTTGGCCGGGATCCCGCGCTTGATCGCCTCGATCATGAACTCGGAGGTGTGGAACTGCTCCTGGCGCAGGACGAGCTGCGGGAGGACCGTCGTGCGGACCGCCCGGTACCCGTTCGAGCAATCGGTGACGTGGGTCCGGGTGATCATCGAGACGATGCGGTTGAAGAAGACGATCCCCATCTCGCGCGCCAGGTGGTTGCGGTCGGCATCGCCCAGCACGCGCGATCCGTGGGCGACGTCGACCTCGCCGCCGAGCACGGGCGCCACCAAACGCTCGATCTGCGACGGAAGGTGCTGTCCGTCGGCGTCGAGCGTGACGACGATCTCGGCCCCCGACTCGACCATCAGCCGATACCCGGTCCGCAGTGCCGCGCCGCCGCCGCGGTTGATGACGTGGCGGGCGACGAGGGCACCGTGCTCGGCGGCGACCTCGGCGGTGGCGTCGCGCGAGCCGTCGTCTACCACCAGCACCGCGGTCTGCACGCCGCAGACCTCGGCCGGGATCCGGTCGAGGACGTAGGCGATGCTCTCGGCCTCGTTGAAGGCCGGGACGACGACGGCGATCCGGCCGCGGAACCGCTCGGGCAGCGCCGCCTGGCGGAACTCCTCCCAGGCGAGGCCCTCGAGGACGGCGGAGAGCTGGCGCGAGCTGCGGGCCGCCTGCGAGAGCGCCCTCAGGATCAGCAGGAAGAGGACGAAGATCGCGAACACCGCGAGGCCGAGGATGCGGCCGCCGTTGCCCTTTTCGAACGAGAAGGCCGAGAGCAGGGCGTCGGTGATTTCAGTGCCGGAGACGATCGCCAGCCCGAGCCCGGCGAGGACCAGGATCAGGACGTCGGCGTTTCGCAGCGAGCGGCGCCGCGTGACCGCGAAGCCGACAAGCACCGCGGCCAGCGCGAGGCCGGCGACGCGGAGCGCCGTCAGTTCTGAGGGGAAGAAGTCCGCGGTCGGGACCATCGACCGGAGGAGGATAGGGCGGCTCCGGCCCAGGCCAGGGTCACGCCGGCAAGAGGAAACACCAGTGTCATCAGGACCTCGTTGCGTCGTGAGGCGGCCAGGGTGGCGGCACCGACCAGGGTGACGAGGACGATCGGGGTCGCCATCGCGGTCAGCTCCCACCAGCGGCGGCGCGCGCCGAGCACGACCAAGCCCCCGAGGCCGAGCGCCACGATCAGGACCTGGATCACCCTTCCGGCCGTGGCGTCCATCGCTTCGCCGACCCCGGCGCTCCACATCCGCCAAACCTTGCGGACCGTCATTTCCGCATAGCCGCGCGGGTCTTCGGAGATGTAGTTGGAGAAGTCTTCCTTGCCGACCTTGCCGAGCGCCTGGTCGCGGGGGAGATTCGGGTAGCGGGCGGCGACGCGGCTGAAGAGCGGCGTCGGGTTCACCCTCTGGAGCGCTTCGGAGCCGGGCTCGAGGTCGCGGTGCTGGTAGCGCTTGACGAGCAGCGCCTTGGCCTGTTCGTATTCGCCGTCGGCGGGCAGCAGCGTCCCGACGTAGAGCGCCTTGCCGCCCCCGGTGCTGATCGGCACCGCGCGGTCGAGGGTGACGATGTTGTGGATCGTCCAGGGGATGATCGGGACGACCAGCGCCGCCGCCATCGCAACCGCTCCCGCGAGCATCGGGCTGGGTCGACCGTCGCCGGCCTGCCATAGGCGGATCGCCGCGAGGACGACGAAGGCGACGCCGACGACGAGGTACTCGGGCCGGGCCAGAGAGGTGAGGCCGAGGAGGAGCCCGCTCAGGACGTACATCCACATAAATCCGCCGCCCCCTCTGCTCTCGCTCGGGCCAGAAGAAACAGATATGGACTGGCTCTCGTTTCTGCGTCCGGGCGTGGCGGGTGGACCCTGGGCGCTGAGGAATAAGAGGATGGCGAGGGGAAGGGTGAGCATCGCCGGCGGCTCGCTGTAGAGGGCGCCGGTCGAGTGGATGAACGGTGGATAGACGGCGACGCCGAGCGCGGCGATCAGACCGGCCGGGGCGCAGTTGAGCCTACGGCCGAGCAGGTATACGACGACGATCGTCGCCAGTCCGAGCAGCGCCTCGACGATCCGGGCCGTGCCTTCGCGGGGACCGCCGGTCGCGTAGAAGGCCCCCGCGTAGAGGAGCGGCGCCCCCGGCGACCAGTCGCTCGCGTCGTTGAATTCGGGCCCGCCGTAGGTCCCTTCCTCATACAGCGCCTTGGAAAGCGCGTAGTAGGCGTGGGCGTCGTCGCCGGGGGTCGGCAGCGGTTCGACGACCCGGTAGGCCCGGAGCCCGAACCCGAGCGCCAGGATCAGCGCCAGCAGCGCCAGCGTCGTCCGTCCGTGCCGGTCCGGCAGGCCGCGCGCCCAGTTGGTCAGGCTCTCCATCGTCGCGCCAGGCTATCCGCGCAGGCGACGCAGCCCACTCCGGCGAGCGAGGCGACCAGCGGCATCATGACCAGCGATCGGCGCGGGGTCGCGACGAGGAGCAGGCTGATCGCGGTGATCGCGACGAGGACGGTGAGGATCGGGATCGCCTCCCAGCGCCGCCCGGCGAGGAGGAAGGCGAGTCCAATCAGGCCGAGCGCAAGAAGGGCCCACTGGAATGCCTCCCAGCCCGGCCTCCGCATCACCTCGCGCGGCCCGTATCCCCAGACCCGCCAGAACTTGGCGGCGAGGAAGCCCGCGTACCCGAGGGGCCGCTCGGTGACGTCTTCCCAGAGGCGTTCGCGGCCCATTCGCGCCAGCGCCCGATCGTTCTCCAGTTCCGGGTAGCGCTGCGCCGCCAGCGCCGCGAGGATCTGCTCGAGCCGGACGTGGGCGAGGACCGAGTCGAGACCGGCGCCCGGCCCGACGTATTCGGCTGCCAGCCGAGCGGTCAGCCCGGGGTGCCGTTCGAGGACCTCGCGCCCGACCCGTTCCGGGTCGCCGCCGGAGGGCATGTAGGAGCCCGCGAACAGGACCTGGCCGCCGCCGGTCGAGATCGGGATCAGGCGGTCGAGCAGGACCACGTTGCGGACCGTCCAGGGCAGCACGACGAGGACGACCCCGAGGACGAGGACGGCGGCCTGGCCGAGCGACCGCCTCCACTCGGCCCCGATCCCGCGGGCGAAGACGACCGCGGCGAGGACGATCGCGACGCCGAGGTACTCCGGACGGGTCAGGGCGAGCGCGCCGAGGAGCGCGCCGGGCAGGCCCCATCGCCGCAGCCGGTCGCCGTCGCCGGCCCAGAGCATCGCGAGGACCGCGCCGGCCAGAAGCGTTGTCGCCAGCGGCTCCGACATCAGCATCCCGCCGTACTCGAGCAGCGCCGGGTAGACCGCGACCGCCGCCGCTCCGATCAGGCCCGCCGTGGGGCCCGACAGCCGTCTCCCGATCAGGAAGGTGAGTGGCACGGCGAGCGCGGCGATCAGCGCCAGGATGACCCGCGCCAGCCGCTCGTGGACGCCGTCGGAGGCTCGGTAGATGATCGAGACCAGCAGCGGCAGGCCGGGGGAGTAGTTGGTCGAGGGCTGGGTCGCCGTCTCGCCGACGGTGAAGCCCTCGCCGCGATCGAGGTTGGCGGCGATCCTGGAGTAGGCGACGGCGTCGTAGACGGGCGCGCGGCCCTCCCAGGCGTAATCGAGCCGCAGGGCCAAGCCCAGCAACACGATCGCCACCAGTGCCACTGACCGCGCAGCGCCCATGGTTGCTGATGCTATGTCGCCCATCTCCGCTACCCTGCCGCGACCTATGCGCGTTCTCATCCTTGGGGGCGACGGCTACCTGGGCTGGCCGACAGCCCTGAGATTCTCGGCCCACGGCCATGAGGTGTCGGTCGTCGACAACTTCTCCCGCCGCCGCTGGCACCGCGAACACGGCACCGACACGCTGACCCCGATCCGCGACCTCGACGAGCGGATCGATGCCTGGCGCGAGCTGAGCGGCGAGTCGATCCGGTCCTACGTCGGCGCGGTCGAGGATGGCGACTTCCTCGACGAGGTCGTCGCCGAGACCCGGCCCGAGGCCGTCGTCCACTACGGCGAGCAGGCCTCGGCGCCCTACTCGATGATCTCCCGCGAGCGCGCGGTCGAGACCCAGCACACGAACGTGATCGGGACGCTGAACCTGCTCTTCTCGCTCCGCGACCACGTCCCCGACTGCCACCTGGTCAAGCTCGGGACGATGGGCGAGTACGGGACCCCCAACATCGACATCGAGGAGGGGTTCATCGAGATCGAGCACAAGGGTCGGAGCGACACGCTGCCGTTCCCGAAACTGCCGGGGTCGCTGTACCACTGCTCGAAGGTCCACGACTCGACCAACCTCCACTTCGCCTGCCGTATCTGGGGCCTGCGGGCGACCGACCTCAACCAGGGGGTCGTCTACGGGGTCGAGACCGAGGAGACCGCACGCGACGAGCGGCTGATCACCCGCTTCGACTACGACGAGATCTTCGGCACGGTGCTGAACCGGTTCTGTGTCCAGGCCGTGATCGGCCACCCGCTGACCGTCTACGGCTCGGGCGGCCAGACGCGCGGCTTCCTCAACGTCCGCGACACGCTGCGCTGCGTCGAGCTGGCGGTCGAGAACCCGGCCGGACGCGGCGAGTTCCGCGTCTTCAACCAGTTCACGGAGCAGTTCTCGGTCGCTCAGCTGGCCGAGCTGGTGAAGGCCGCCGGCGAGCACCTCGGCCACACGGTCGAGATCCAGCAGGTCGAGAACCCACGGGTCGAGCTCGAAGAGCACTACTACAACGCGACCCACACGAAGCTCCTCGATCTCGGGCTCGAGCCGACCCTCCTCGGCGAGGAGCTGGTCGAGT
>DASXBC010000111.1:0-4045 GCA_036406355.1 Solirubrobacterales bacterium
CGACGGCGTGTCGGTGCCGGGCCCGCAGATCACGATCGCCGTCGGATCGAGGGCGCGCAGCGCCCGCTCGAGCCGCTCCTCGCCGAGCTCGTCGGAGAGCATCAGCACCCTGAATCCCGCCCGTCGCAGGGTCAGGTCGAGAGCCTGGCCGTGAACCTCCTCGGCGTCCTGGCCGTTGCTCGAGTCGAGCAACAGGATCCCGGCAGGGCGAGATGCCGTCGAGGCGAGACGTCGGGCGCCGTGCAGCCATCCCATCGCCCAGCGCGCCGCGAACTCGAGCTCGGCGCCGTCATCGGGGTCGATGGCCAGACGGTCGACGGAGGGCAGCAGCAGCTCCTCGACGGTGCGCTCGAGCGGCCGGATCGCGAGGCTCTCCTCCATCGCCCGGTCGGCGGCGGCCTCGTCGAAGATCTCGAAGGCTGCGATCAGGCCGTCGCCGTTCGCCGGCTCGGCCTGGCGCTGCCGGGCGAGCTCGACGGCCGAGGAGATGTTGCCGGTCTGCGCCAGGGCGTCGCGGAGGGTCTGCAGCTCGAGCAGCTCATAGTGGCGGTGGTTGCCGGCGGTCCGCTTCGGCTTCGGGTAGCCGTAGCGGCGCTCCCAGCTGCGCAGCGTGTTCGGGCTGACGCCGAGAACTTCGGCAGCGGCATTGGTTCGAATTCCCGCCATGCACAGGATTCTGGCACCGAAAATCCAGGTTTACCCTGGTTATGGACAGATTTTCAGGATCTGTCAGCGATCTTGCAGGGCACCCAGCGAGCCGACCCCGACCGGCTGCCCCAGCGCCCGCGCGCGCCACATCGCCTCGTCGGCCTCCTTCAGCAACGCCTCGGCGTCGGTCCCGTGATCCGGGCAGGCGACCACCCCGGCTGCGATCCCGATGCTGGCGCCACCGAGGGCCTCGAGCTGGTCGAGCAGGGCGAGCAGGCGCTCGGCCATCTGGACGCCGCCGACCGTTTCCTGGTTCGGAGCGAGAACGCAGATCCCGTCGTCCTCGATCCGAAACGACTCGTCGACGAGGCGAATGCTGTCGCGAAGCGCGGCGGCGACGACCGCCAGCACCGTCTCGCGGCCGCCGCCGGGACCGTTGCTCCTCGCGCCCGGGCCCTCGACGTCGATCACGAGCATCCCGAACGGGTGCCCGTAGCGGCGGTTCATCTCGATCAGCTGATCGAGTCGTCGCCGCATCTGGGGAGGCGGCTCGGCCGCCGGCTCGCGCTCGGCGACGACCTCGGCGACGGCACCGACAGCCGAGGCGGATACGGCTCCGAACGCTTCCGCGAGCTCGCGCGCCGCGGCGGCGAAGGTTGCGACGTCGCCGCTCTCGAGCTCGTGCTCGAGCTTGGCGAGCAGCTTCACCTGCAGCGAGGAGACCTCGCGCGCGACCTGGCGAGCCGTCTCTCCGCCCCTGGTGGATGTCCGCGCCTCCATCCCTCGAACTGTTTCGGAACCGCCGGACGCAAGCAAGGGTTGGGCCCGCGAAAACTGGGTTGACACACGTCCACGGACTTTCGTCCAGTCAGCGCCGGATCGCGCTCAGAGGCTGCGACGGCCGGCGAGGGCCTTGCCCAGGGTGACCTCGTCGGCGTGCTCGAGGTCGGCGCCGACCGGGAGGCCGCTGGCCAGCCGGGTCACCCTGGCTGAGCCGCGGAGCAGCTCGGCGAGGTGCAGTGCGGTCGCCTCGCCCGTCGTCGTCGGGTTGGTCGCGACCAGGACCTCCTCGACCCCGCCGGCCTCGACCCGGCGCACGAGCTCGGCGATCCGCAGGTCGTCGGCGTCGACGCCGTCGATCGGCGAGAGGGCGCCGCCGAGGACGTGGTAGAGGCCGCGGTACTCGTGGGTCCGCTCGATCGGGATCACGTCGGCGGGCTCCTCGACCACGCAGATCACGGTCTGGTCGCGAGAGGAGTCGGCGCAGATCCTGCAGAGCGGGCCCTCGGCGAGGTTGAAGCAGCGTTCGCAGAGGCCGACCTTCTCCTTCACCTCGCGGATCGCCGTCGCCAGCGCGGTCGTCTCCTCAACCGGGGCGCGGAGGATGTGGAAGGCGAGCCGCTGCGCGGTGCGCTGGCCGATCCCCGGCAGCCGCGAGAGCTCGGCCACCAGCCGCGAGAGGGGCGCCGGCCCCTCCCCGTTCAAGGGAACACCTTCTCGCGCTTCGCTCCCTCGCGAAGAATCAGAGATGCACGCATCGGTCGCTCCGCACTCAGGGGAGGCCCATGCCGCCGAGGCCTCCGGTGATGCCGCCCATCTTCGAGCCGGCCAGGTCCTGGGCCGCCCGCAGCGCCTCGTTGACCGCGGCCTGCACCATGTCGGCAAGCATCTCGGACTCATCGGGGTCGATCGCCTCGGGGTCGATCCGGATCTCGCGCAGGGTGAGGTCGCCGCCCATCTTGACCTTGACCATGCCGCCGCCCGCGCTCGCCTCTACGACCTCGTCCTTGAGCTGCTCCTGGGCCTGCAGCATCTGCTGCTGCATCTGCTGCGCCTGTTTCATCAGGGCGTTCACGTCGAAGCCCCCGGGCCCCCCTCGCGCCATCAACCGACCTCCTCCGCGTCGAACTCGCTCTTCAGCCTCTCGACCAGCGCCTCGTGGTCGACCTCCTCACCGGCGGCGGGCTCGGCCTCCGCCTCACCCTCGGCGCCGTCGAGGAGGACATAGTGCAGTTGCACTCGCCGGCCGGTGACCGAGTCCAGCGCCTCGAGCAACTGGTCGCGCTTATCGGGAGCCTCGGCCTTGCGTTTGTTGAAGGTCGCGTTGCCGGGAAAGCCGATGCGCAGGCCCTCTTCATCCAGTCCCACCGGCCGCGCCCCCTCGAAGGTCGCCGCCAGTGCCGGCGCCGACTTCAGCAAATGGTCCAACACCGCCGGCCAGACCCGCTGGATCTCCTCCAGCGACAGCCCGGGAGCCTGTGGGCCGCGGGTCCTGTCGCCGGAGGAGGGGGGGTCTGCGGGCGGGGGCGTCCTCGCCCCCCCTCCTCCTCCGCCACCCGCGGCAGAGGCCGCCGGGCTGGGCGGAGCAGGTTGAGCCGGCCTGTCGTCCGCGGGCGCCGCTCCCGCGGGTGGCGCGGGGGGTGGCTCCTCGCCCGCAGCGTCGTCCCGCGAGGACGAGGAGTCATCCCCCGTGACAGGACCCGCGGGCCGGGGCGCGCTGGAACCGGTCGCCTGCTCAAGCCGCTCGATCCGCCTCAGCAGTCCCTCGGTCGACGGGTCGAGGTCGGGGCGGGCCGCTTTCAGAAGTGCGATCTCGACGGCCATGCGGGCATCGTCCCCCTCGCGGACGGCGGTCAGCGCCGCGGCCAGCTCGTCGATCGTCCGCACCAGGGCCGCAGCCCCGACCGCGTCCGACTGGGCCGCGAGGCGGTTGGCGTCAGTCGCGGTGACGACGAACGTGTTGGGGACCTCGCCGACGGTCTGGGTCACGAGCAGGTGTCGCAGGTGGCCGAGCAGGTCGCGTGCGAACTGAGCCGGGTCGCGGCCCGAGCGGGCCATCTTCTCGACCTCGACCAGGACCCCGCGCGGGTCCTCGGCGGCGACCGCGTCGACCGCGCCGAAGAGGAGCTCGGCGTCGGCCGCGCCGAGCAGCTCGAGCACCGCGTCGAGCCCGACCTTCTCGCCGCCGAACGCGACGAGCTGGTCGAGGGTCCCGAGCGCCTCGCGGAAGCTGCCGGAGGCGGAGCGGGCGATCATCGCCACCGCGCCCTCCTCGATCTCGATCCCCTCGGCGGCGGCGACTCGCTCCAGGACCTCGGAGATCTGCTCGAGGGAGGGCCGCTGGAAGTCGAAGCGCTGGCAGCGATCGGCGATCGTCGGCATCACCCGGTGGGCCTCGGTCGTCGCGAGGACGAAGACGGTGTTCGGCGGCGGCTCCTCGAGCGTCTTCAGGAAGGCGTTCCATGCCTCGTTGGTGAGCATGTGCGCCTCATCGAGGATGTAGACCTTCCAGCCTCCGCCGGCAGGCGCGTAGGCGACCCGCTCGCGCAGGTCGCGGATGTCGTCGACCGAGCGGTTCGACGCGGCGTCCATCTCGATCACGTCGATCGAGGTCCCG
>DASXBC010000112.1:0-4085 GCA_036406355.1 Solirubrobacterales bacterium
GGATGCGGACGACCCCGGAGGAGTCGGTCTGGGATCCGTAGCTGGAGACGGCCATGAAGTCGATCTCGCATGGGGTCGTGATGCTGCGCATCAGGTCGGCGAGGAAGATCACGGCGCCCTTCAGCACCCCCACCATGACCAGGTCGCGGCCTTTATACTCGGCGCTGATCTGGTCGCCGAGCTCGACCACCCGCCGCCGCAGGTCCCCAGCCGCGACGAGGACCTCGCCGACTTGCGAATCGCTCACGCTTGCAGTCTAGATTGGCCGACGTTGGGCGGCCGGCTTCTGGCGTTTCCTTCAGCGTTCGGCCCGGACGACGCCCTTCTCGACCACTGCGCGGACGCCGCCGCCGAGGTCGAGCATCGCGGTGCCGGTGCGGCGCAGGCCGGCGACCTCGTCGGCGTGGTTGGCGGCGCCCGGGACCGGCCGGCCGGCGGCGCGGTCGGCTAGCTGCTGGACGACCAGCCGGCGCAGGGCGGGCGGAAGCTCGGCGAGGCGGGCGAGCTCAATCGTGTTGCGGGCGGCGCCGTCACCGCCGCCGAGCTCGGCGTCGACGAGCCCGTCGAGGACCTCTGCCTCGTCGCGGAGCAGCTCGGCGGTACGGAGGACGTTGGCGGCGGCGGCCGGGTGGACCTCGGCCAGGGCGGCGGCGAGCCCGTGGCGGACCCGGTTGCGGGCGAAGGAGTCGGCGTCGTTGGTCGGGTCGTCGCGCCAGGCGAGCCCACGCTCCTCGCAGTAGGCGGTGGTGTCCGCCCTGGTGAGGTCGAGCAGGGGCCGGACGAGGATGCCGCTCTTCCGGCGCATCCCGAGCAGCGCCCGCCGGCTCGGGGACGACGCGAGCCTGTAGAGGATCGTCTCGACCTGGTCGTCGGCGGTGTGCCCGGTCGCGACCAGCGAGCCGGCGTCGACCGCGAGCCGCGCGGCACCGGCGTAGCGGGCGTCGCGCGCCCAGGCCTGGAGGTTCCCGGGCCCCTCGGGTCGGCGGGGGTGCTCGACCTCGAGCGCGACCCCGAGCTCCTCGCAGAGCCGAGCGCAGTGCCGCTCGTCCTCGGCCGCCCCGTCGCGGAGGCCGTAGTTGACGTGGAGCGCCGTCACAGCCCCCGCCCCGAGCAGCCGCGCGCAGACGTCGATCAGGCAGACCGAGTCGCGGCCGCCGGAGAGCATCGCGACGACCGTCGACCCGGGGGCGAGCAGGCCGGCCTCGCGAACCTCCTCGAGCATGCGATCGGAATCTGCGTGCGCGCGCATGAACCAAGTTTCGCGCTTCGCTCGCTGCGCGGAGATCAGATATGGACGCTTGCTCGCTCCGCGCTCATGGGACGGCGCGGACGAGGTAGAGCTCGGTGGGCTGCGGGAATCCCTTGAGAGTTACCTCGCCGATCGCGGTGCAGGAGAGCCCGCGTTCGCCGAGGCTCTCGGCGACGGCGTCGGTCACCATCACCTCGCCGGCCAGGGCGCGGCCGACGACGCGGTGAGCGAGGTTGACGTGGGTGCCGAAGTAGTCGCCGTCGCGGTAGACCGCCTGGGCATAGTGGATCCCGACACGAGGCTGCGGCCGCTCCGGGAAGCGCGCGAGGAGGCCGACGGCCCACTGGGTCAGCGAACCGGGGTCGGGCGAGACGACCATCACCTCGTCGCCGATCGTCTTCACGATCGTCGCCTCCGGGGGCAGGGTCTCCTCGACCGTCCCGACGAAGTTTTCGACGACGTCGAGCGCCTCGAGGTCGCCCTCTTCCTCGGTGTAGCGGGTGAACCCGGTGAGGTCGATGAAGCAGAGGGTGATCGGGACGTGGTGGACCTGCGACCCCGACGTCCCGAGCTCGCTCTCCATGTGGCCGACGACGTCCTGCTCGAGGAAGTACCGCAGGTAGCGGGCGTGGAGGTACTCGGTGAGCGGGGTCGCCATCGGCAGGATTTCGCCGGCGAGGCCGCCGATCTCCTCCGCCATCTCGAGCTCGGGGACGGCGTCGCGGATCATCGGTTCGTGGACGTAGAGATGAAAGAGGCGGACCTCGGCGTCGGCGATCCGCCGCACCGCCTGGACGTAGACCCGGACCAGTTGCAGGAACGCGACGAGCGGGAAGCCGGCGTCGAGGACGCGGGCGCAGTGGCGCATCGCGGCGACGTCCTCCGGGCCGAGCAGCCGCTCGTGCCCGAGCGGGGTGCCGAGGATCGAGAGGATCCGCTCGATCAGCTCCGGCTCGAGGCCGGTCTCCTCGGCGACCTCCTCGATCGTCACCTGCTCCGCGCTGCGGGGGAAGAGCTCCTCGGCGAAGCCAAAGGCGAGGCGCCCCTCGCGTCCCGCCTTCTTCAGCTCCTCGAGCGAGTGGCCGCGCTCGCGCATCCGCGCCACGACCCGGGCCTGGGCGGCGGCGGCGGCCGTCCAGCGGCCGCGGCGAACCGGGACGATCCCATCCGCCGCCCACCGTTTGAGGGTGGCGACCGAGACACCCGAGCGGCGCGAGGCCTCGGCCAGCGTGATCCGTTCGGCGTCGCTCATCGACCGCCGAGCCTAGTCCTTGCCATAGGGTCGAGCGGATGCCGTCGCGCCTGCGGCCAACCGCTCCCGTCGCCCCCGACGCGATCCTCGTCGGCGATCCGGGTCGGGCCCTGCTGCTCGCCCAGGAGCTGCTCGAGCAGCCGCGGATGAGCAACCACGCCCGCGGCCTGTGGGGCTACTCAGGGCAGACCGAGGAGGGGCACGGCCTGACGATCCAGGCGACCGGGATGGGTGGGCCGAGCGCGGCGATCGTCCTCGCCGACCTCGCGAAGCTCGGCGTGCGAAGGGCGATCAGGGTCGGGACCTGCACCGGCCTGGCGCCTGAGATAGAGGCCGGAGATCTCGTTCTCGCCGCGGAGGCGGTGGCTAGGGGCGGAAGCGCGGCAGCATACGGAGTCGAGCTGGGCGAGTCGGTGCCCCCCGACCGGGCGCTCTTCGCACGGCTGCGCGAGAGCCTCGGCGAGGCTTCGAACCCGGTTCGCGTCGCCAGCCTCGACGCCCATCCCGTCGACCGGGCCGAGGCCGGCGACGCGGTCGAGGCCGCCGACATGCAGACCGTCGCGGTGCTGGCCCGGAGCCGGCAGCTGGGCGTCGCCGCGGCGGCCCTGCTGATCGTCTCCGAGGTCGGCGAAGCGCACCTCGACGACGAGGCGCTCGAGTCGGCCTCCAGACGGGCCGGGATCGCCGCCCGGGGGGCACTCTCTACCTAAGGTAGAGGGTTAGTCTGCTGTTTTCGCGGCGCGTGGACGGCGGGTCCCGGCGCGCAGATCGCGGCGGAGCTCGGCGACGTCGCGGCCGACAGCGTCGAGCTGGTCCTCGACCTCCTCGAGGCGGCGGGAGAGCGACCGCAGGCGCCGCTCGAGGCGCTCGACCTCGCCGGCCGAAGGGAGGTTGAGGGCCGACATCGCCGCCCGCTGGGCCTCGGCCGCCTTCTCACGGGCGCCGAAGGCCGCGGCGAGCGCGTTCTCGAGCACCTCGCTGTCGAGCAGGGCCTGCGCGAGCTCGCCGATCGCCTGCTCGCTGCGGGCGCGGATTCCCTCTTGGTCCTGCTGCTCATCGGCCATTGACAGCAGCTTAACGAGCACATCCGGGGCACCTGGAATCGTGCTCCCGACGTGCGTCGGGGCAGCAACAGGCGAAAGCCTTGATTAAGGCCATGTTGGGGGCGTCGGGCGTCGGTACATACGGTCCTCTAAAGCGGGTAGCTTTTCCGAGTCTTTTCGCGTGGGGAGAGGACACGTCCGGGTCGATGACCCGCGGATTCGCATATCTGAGGCGCCGCTGAGAATGAGAAACAAGCTCGCACTGATCATCGCCCTGGCCGGCTTCGCGGTCGTGACCGCGCTCGGCGTCGGTATGGCGGGCGCGGACTCGGCGGCGGAACTCGGCAGCAGCGACGCGCTCGGAGCCGCTCCCGCGCTGAGCCCGGAAGCCGCCGAAATCCCGCAGTGCGAAAACGAAATCGACGACGACGAAGACGGCCTCGTCGACATGGAAGACCCCGACTGCACCGAACCCAGCGACCCCGAAGAGGCGCCGGAACCGGTCGAACAGGAACCCTCCCCCTCCCCCTCCCCCACGCCA
>DASXBC010000113.1:0-7053 GCA_036406355.1 Solirubrobacterales bacterium
GAGGCTCGCCCGCGCGCTCGAGGAGGCCGGCGTCCCGCTGCTCGGAACTCCGGTCGAGGCGATCGACCTCGCCGAGGACCGGGGCCGCTTCGGCGCCCTCCTGCGCCGGCTCGAGGTCAAGCACCCGCCCTACGGCACCGCGCTCTCCGCTGACGAGGCCGCCGTGATCGCCGAGCAGGTCGGGTTCCCGCTCCTGGTCCGACCCTCCTACGTGCTCGGCGGCAGAGCAATGGAGATCTGCTACTCGACCGACAACCTCGCCCGCTACCTCGAGGCAAACGTCAAGGCCGACCAGGAGCACCCGCTGCTGCTCGACCGCTTCCTCGAGAACGCGATCGAGGTCGACGTCGACGCCCTCGCCGATGGGACGACCGTCCACGTCGCCGGGATCATGCAACACGTCGAGGAGGCCGGCGTGCACTCCGGCGACTCGGCCTGCGTGCTGCCGCCGATGAGCCTTGGCGAGGAGATGCTGGAGGAGATCCGCGAGACGACGACCCGGATCGCGCTCGAGCTCGGCGTCGTCGGCCTGATCAACATCCAGTACGGGGTCGCCGGGGGCGAGCTCTACGTGATCGAGGCCAACCCGCGCGCCTCGCGCACGGTGCCATTCGTCTCGAAGGCGACCGGGACTCCGCTGGCGAAAGTCGCGGCGCGGCTGATGCTGGGGGAGAGGCTGGCCGACCTCGAGCTGCCCGAGCCTCCGACCGACTTCGTCAGCGTCAAGGAGGCGGTCCTGCCCTTCGCCCGCTTCGCCGGCGTCGACGCGATCCTCGGGCCGGAGATGAAGAGCACCGGCGAGGTGATGGGGATCGCGACCGACTTCCCGACCGCGTTCGGCAAGGCGCAGGCCGCGGCGGGCATAGCGCTGCCGGCCGAGGGAGCAGTCTTCATCACCGTCACCGACACCGACAAGCCGGCGGCCACCCAGCTCGCGACCCGCTTCCACGACATGGGCTTCGAGGTGATCGCGACCGGCGGCACGGCGCAGTCGATCACCTCGATGGGCGTGCCGGTGACTCGGATCAACAAGCTGAGCGAGGGCAGCCCTAACGCGATCGACCTCCTGCGGGAGCGCAAGTGCGATCTGGTGATCAACACGCCGACCGGCTCGGGCGCCCGTGCCGACGGGCACGCGATCCGCACCGCGGCGGTCCGCCACGGGATCCCCTGCGTGACGACGATGACCGGGGCATCGGCCGCGGTCCGCGCGATCGCCGCCCGCAAGGAGGAGGACGCGGACGTCCTGTCGCTTCAGGAGATCCATCGACATTCCGCCACCTCCTCAGGTCAATCCGCCACCTCCTCTGCTCCCGCGGATGCCTGAGGAGACAGAGACGGACAGGCATCCGCTCCCGCGTCCGGGGGCGGCGGACGTCGATCGACGGCGGGGGCCGGCGGCCGCTGACCCCAACCGGCCGATCCCGCCGTTCGGCAGGAGGTTGTGCGAGGTCGTCGAGGCCCACGACTCGGGCGGGTACCGCGTCTTCTCGCTGCGCGACGACGATGGCCCGCTGCCGCTCGCGGGCCAGTTCTACATGCTCGCCACCGAGCGCCACTGGCAGGGAGAGGGTCAGCGCCCGTTCCTGCCGCGGGCGCTCTCGGTCGCCGACGCGGTCGCGGAGGAGGGCGCCCGGCGGCTCGACTTCCTGATCGAGGGGATCGGCCCCGGGACCGACCGCCTCTGCGAGCTCGAGCCGGGCGACGGGGTCTGGGTCAACGGACCGCTCGGCAACGGCTTCACCGAGCCGCGCCGGCTCAGCCCCGGCGCCGCCGGGGCGATCCTCGTCGGCGGTGGGATCGGGATCGCACCGCTCGCGCTCTTCCGCCGTGAGCTCTCGGACAGCGGCGTCCCGACCCGGGTCCTGCTCGGGTTCCGGGATCAGCGGCACTCGGGCGGCCTCGACGACCTCTTCGCCTGCTGCGAGGTCCGACTGGCGAGCGAGGACGGTCACGTCGGGCATCGTGGCCACGTCACCGACCTGCTGGCGACGATGCTCGAGGGAAACGACGCCAGCGGCGCCGCGGTCTATGCCTGCGGCCCACCCCCGATGCTCGAGGCAGTGGGGGAGATGTGCGCCGCCCGCGGGATATCCGCGGAGCTGGCCCACGAGGCGCCGATGGCCTGCGGCTACGGCGCCTGCTTCGGCTGCGCCGTCCCCAAACCCGCCGGCAATGGCTACATCCGCCTCTGTGTGGACGGCCCCGTGTTGCGTGGCGGGCCGGCGGGTCCTGTCGCCGCAGGGGACCCCCCACCGCCTGCGGTAGCTGAAGCTTCCTCGGCGGCGGGCCCCCCTACGACGCCACCCGCCGGCAGCCGCGGAACTGAGGGCCGGCCGCCGGAGGACGCCGGGGCCGAGGCCGTCGAGTTCTGTGGATTGCAACTGGAGCACCCGGTGATCAACGGGTCGGGAACGTTCGATGCGATTGCGGCCCGGCGCGTCTACGGCGACCAGGTGCTGGAGCAGTTCCCGTTCGCGGCATTCGTCTCGAAGACGATCACGCCGGCGCCGCGGGGGGGCAACGAGCCGCAGCGGATCTGGGAGACGCCGGCGGGGATGATCAACTCGATCGGGCTGCCGAACAGAGGGCTGGACGGCTTCCTGGCCGAGGACCTGCCGCAGCTCGCCCGAGTCCCGGTGCCGTTGATCGTCTCGGTGATGGCGACGAGCCGCGAGGGCTTCTCGACCCTTGTCGAGGGCGTCTCCGGTCGCGACGAGGTCGCCGCGATCGAGCTCAACGTTTCCTGTCCCAACGTCGAGTCGGGCCTGATCGTCGGCGAGCAGCCGGAGGAGGTCTCGCTACTGCTCGAGGCGCTGCGGCCGCTGACTCGGAAGCCGCTGATCGTGAAGCTGACGCCGAACGTCGCCGACCCTGTCGAGGTCGCGGTCGCGGCCGAGGAGAGCGGGGCCGACGCGCTCTCCCTGATCAACACGCTGAAGGCGAGCGCGATCGATCCTGTCAGCGGCGAGCCGGGGATCGCGGCCGGGCACGGGGGGCTCTCGGGCCCGGCGGTGCGGCCGATCGCAGTCGCCCAGGTGCGGGCCGTCGCCGCCGCCACCCGGGTGCCGATCGTCGGCATGGGAGGGGTAGAAAGCGGCGCCGACGCGGCCGAACTGCTGGCCGCCGGCGCGACGCTGGTGGCAGTCGGGACCGAGAGCTTTCGCGACCCCCGGGCCGGAAATCGGGTCGCCGCGGAGCTCGCCATCATCGATTTTGAGAAGAGCGACCTCGACCTCAGGTCCAGGTCCAGGTGAATTTGCCCGAAAATGGCTAACACCCCCTTGCGCACGCGCGACCCGCGGCTATACTCGCCGCCCACATGCCCGCCCCAGTCAAGACGTCATCCGCGGCCCCGGAGAGGTCACTCGACCAGCGGATGGACGCCCTCCGGCGGGCCAACGACATCCGCACCGCCCGCGCCAAGCTGAAGAAGGACCTCAAGGCGGGAAAGGCGAGCATCCACGCGCTGCTCCTCGACCCGCCGGAGTACGTCCTCACCGCCAAGGTCTTCGACATGCTCCTCGCGGTTCCGAAGTACGGCCGGGTGAAGACGAACCGGATCCTCAACCAGTGCCGGATCTCGCCGTCGAAGACGATCGGCGGCCTCTCCGAACGCCAGCGCGCCGAGCTCGTCTCCCAATTGCGTCGCTAGCGACCGCGCGGCCGATCAGTATCGGGGCCGTTCATGTCCAAGGTCTTCGTAATCACCGGCCCGTCCGGTGTCGGCAAGGGAACGCTGATCGCGAAGCTGCTCGAACGGGTCCCGGGCCTGGAGCTGTCCGTCTCGGCGACCACCAGGGAGCCGCGCGAGGGCGAGGTCGACGGGCGCGACTACCACTTCCTCAGCCGCGATGAGTTCGACGAGCGGGTCGGCGCCGACGACTTCCTCGAGTTCGCCACCTACAGCGGCAACCGCTACGGCACCCTCCGTTCCGAGGTCCGCCGCCGCCTCGACGAAGGCACCTCGGTCGTGCTCGAGATCGAGGTCCAGGGCGCGCGTCAGGTGCGGGCGGCGATGCGCGAGTCGGTCCAGGTCTTCATCGGGCCGCCCGACCCGGACGAGCTGCGCCGGCGGCTCGAGAATCGCGGGACCGATTCAGACGAGGCGATCGACGCCCGGCTCGAGGTCGCCGAGCAGGAGCTCGCGGCCCAGGACGAGTTCGCCTACCGGATCGTCAATGACGACCTCGAGCATGCGGCGGCCGAGCTGGAGGGAATCGTGCGCGCCGAGCTCGGCCATTCTCTAGACTCCCCGGCCGAATGATCAAGCCACGCGTAGACAAGCTTCTCGATCACGCCGACTCGCATTACGCCGCGGTCGTCGTCTCGGCAAAGCGAGCACGACAGATAAACAGCTACTTCCACAGCCTCGGCGAAGGCAGCTTCGGCGAGTACCCGCCCCCGATGGTCGATGCCCAGGGCGAGCGGAACTACCTCTCGATGGCCCTTGAGGAGCTTGCCGACGGCAAGCTCAAATACGAGTACCGCGCCTAGGCGCACCGCTTCCACAGGAGGTCGCAGATGGCCCGAATCCTGCTCGGCGTAAGCGGCGGGATCGCCGCCTACAAGTCGCTCGAGCTCGCGCGGCTGGCGACCCTGGCCGGCCACGGCGTCCGGGTCCTGATGACCGAGGCCGCCGGCCGCTTCGTCGGCGCCGCATCGTTCGAGGGCATAACCGGAGCCCCGGCGCTGACTTCCGAGTTCGAGCGCGACCCGATGCGCGGGGCGTTCCCCGGCGACCCGGCCCCCGAGCACGACCCGATCGGGCACCTCGAGGTCGCCGCCAACTGCGACGCCTTCCTCGTCGCGCCCGCCTCTGCCAACACGGTCGCGAAGCTCGCCGTGGGGATGGCCGACTCGATGCTGACCACCTCGTTCCTCGCCTGCACCGCGCCGCGGCTGGTGGCGCCGGCGATGAACGACCGGATGTACGCCGATCCGGCGACCCTGGCGAACCTCGCGACCCTGCGTGAGCGCGGCATCACGGTGATCGAGCCGGACGAGGGCCTGCTCGCCTCGCGCGGCGAGCATGGCCGGGGTCGCCTCCCCGACCCAGCACGCCTCCTCGAACGGGTCGAATCCGTCCTCCCGGGCGGCGACAGGCCCTGGGACGGCCTCCGGGTCCTGGTCACCGCCGGCGGCACCCGCGAGCCGATCGACCCGGTCCGGTTCATCGGCAACCGCTCGAGCGGGCGGATGGGTCTCGCCCTCGCCTCGGCCGCGGCACGGCGCGGCGCCGAGGTGACGCTGATCGCCGCCAACGTCTCGCTCTCCGCGCCGGCGGGCGTGCGCCGGATCGACGTCGAAACCGCGGCCGAGCTCGCCGCCGCGACGCGAACGGAGTTCCCGTCGAGCCAGGTCCTGCTGATGGCGGCGGCGCCGGCCGACTTCAGGCCGCCCGCGGTCGAGCCGGGGAAGCTGAAGCGCGACGACGGGCTCGACCTGCACCTCGAGCCGACCGAGGACATCCTCGCCGCCCTCAGCGCCGATCGGACACCGGACCAGACGATCGTCGGCTTCGCGGCGGAAACGGGGGAGGGTGGACGCGAGCGCGCCCGCGAGAAGCGCAGCCGCAAGGGCGTCGACCTGATCGTCCTCAACGACGTTTCCGACCCCGCGATCGGGTTCGAGAGCGAGGCCAATGCGGTGACGCTGATCGATTCCGAGGCGGAGTCCGAGGTGGCGATCGCGCCGAAGGAGAAGATCGCCGACGCGATCCTCGATGGCGTCGATAGGTTGCGCCGGCCGAGCGCAAGGAGCGGGCTATACTGAATTTAAGCTTTTTCGTGCCTAGCAGTCTCGAGAAGTGGGCCTGGCCCACTTTTTTTTCGCCTCAAATCACATGGAAGACCTCAAGAACGACATCCAGCAACAGCTCCACGAGCTCGACCGGCAAATCGAGCTGGTTGCGCTCGAGAAGCCCGGATCGGAGGCGCTCCGGCTCTTCGTCGACCACCCCGACGGGGTCGACCTGGTGCTGTGCGAAAGGGTGACCAAGCACCTCAACCACCTGCTGGTGGACTACTCGCTCGAGGTTTCCTCACCCGGCCCCAAGTACCGTCGCCCCAGTCCAGAGGAGGTCAAGTGAGTAAAGAGATCGTCGACGCAATCAGGGCTCTCGAGCAGGAGAAGGGGATCGCCGCCGACACCCTGATGGACGCCCTCGCGGACGCCCTGCTCTCGGCGTACAAGAAGACGCCGGGCGCCGCCAAATACGCTCGCGTCGACCTCGACCACGAGACCGGCGACTTCCGCGTGTTCGAGCTGATCCTGCCGCCCGAGCTCGAGGAGAAGCTGCTGGCCGAGGCCGCCGAAGCCCAGGAGGAAGAGGAGCGCGAGATCGACCCCGAGACGGGTGAGTTGCGCGAGCTCGAGGAGCCCGAGCTCGATCCGGAGATGATCGCCCCCTACGAGGACCAGATCACGACCCGGGACGTCACCCCGGACGACTTCGGCCGGATCGCCGCCCAGACCGCGAAGCAGGTGATCCTGCAGCGGATCCGGGAGGCCGAACGGATGATGATGTTCGAGGAGTACCAGGACCGCGTCGGCGAGCTGATCACCGGGATCATCCAGCAGTCCGACAAGCGCTACACCCTGGTCCAGCTGCGCGAGCGCGTCGAGGCGCTGCTGCCGAAGTCCGAGCAGGTCTACAACGAGCGCTACGACCACGGAATGCGGGTCAAGGCCGTGATCACCGACGTCTCCGACTCGACCAAAGGGCCGGCGATCGTCGTCTCGCGGCGCAGCCCCGAGCTGATCAAGAGCCTGTTCGAAATGGAGGTCCCGGAGATCGCCGACAAGCTGGTCGAGATCGTCGGCGTCGCCCGCGAGCCCGGCTACCGCTCGAAGATCGCGGTGATCTCGCACGCCGACGGCGTCGACCCGGTCGGCGCCTGCGTCGGCCCGCGCGGCTCGCGGGTGCGGATGGTCGTCTCCGAGCTGCGCGGGGAGAAGATCGACATCATTCCCCACAACGACGAGCCCGCCAGGTTCGTCGCCAAGGCGCTCTCGCCGGCCCGCGTGCGCGAGGTGATCGTCGACGACGAG
>DASXBC010000114.1:0-7227 GCA_036406355.1 Solirubrobacterales bacterium
CGTAGTGGATCTTCAGCAGCTCCTGCCATCCCTCCTCGTCGATCGGGACCGCGACGTTGCTGAGATGCCGGTCCGGGCGCCGATCGAAGGTCCCGGTCCTGACCGCCTCCCGCACCTCCCACGAGATCAGGTGACCGATCCGGGCCGAGATCCGTTCCCGCTCCGCCAGGCTCAGCTCTTCCCACTCCGACTCCATTTTCCGGAACTGCGACCGGTAGCGGCTGACCGAGTCCCGTTTCTCGACGACCTCGACCATGTCGAGCCGCTCGAGCTCATCGAGCTCCGCCTCGACCTGGGGCTCGGGAAGGTTGAGCTCGGCCGCGAGCTGCGCCGCGGTCAGCACCCGCGTCGCGAGCCGGTTCATGAGGTCCGATTTCAGCGTCTCCGCCGACGCCGAGCCGACCCGCTCCGAATCGGGGTGGCGGGCCTGGCCGCCCCCGTTCGCGATCTCGCCGGCGTGGTCGGCGCCGACGAAGGGCTGCAGGGTCAGGTAGGTGGCGACCGGCGCCAGCGCCGCCAGCGAATCGGCGCCGTGCCGCTTCACCTGGCGGTAGGCGAGGGCGTGAATGCCGCCGAGGATCGCCTCGATCGAGATCGGCGGCCCGTGGCCTAGCGCCTCGCCGACCAGGTCGGCCTCGAGCTCGCGGAGGGCGTCGCGCCGGCGCGCCAGCGCCCTCGGGCCCGCGGCGTAGACCTCGACCAGCATCAGCCAGGCGAGGTTCGGCCGCGAGGCGAGGAAGTTGAACATCGCGCCGTAGCCTGCCCGCACCGCGTGCGGCCAGTCGGCGTTGCGCCGAAACGCCGGCAGGACCGCGGCCGATATCCGCGCCGCGGCGCTGTCGACCGCCGCCAGGAAGGCATCCTCCTTGCCCTCGAAATGCGCGTAGAAGGTGGTCGGCGACATCGAGGCCCGCTTGACCACGTGATCGACGGTCGTGTGCGCATAGCCACGCTCGGCGATCTCCGCCGCGAGGGCCCGCAGGGCCCGCTCGCCGCGGTCGTGGGCGTCGATCGTCTCCGGCGCCGCGGTCGGCGGCCGGATCGACAGCTTCAGCGGCTCGGGAGGGGGGCGGTAGGCGAGGATCGCGCCGATCAGCTCCGGGCTGATCTCGGTCAGCTCGGTCTCCCTCCCCTGCTGGAGGCGGTCGCGGACGATTTCCAGCGTGCCGCCGACCAGCGCCGCGATCAGCTCGTCCGGCATGCCCGCCCGCTGCGGGGATTCGTCGAGCCGCAGCTTCATCAGCCGCTCGATCGCGTCGGTCGCGACCTCGAGCGGCCGGACCGAGTCGGGACCCGCCGCGAACGCCTCGATCAGGCACATCCGCGCCGCCGCGGGCTGCTCGGCGATCATCCCGGCGATCTCGTCGAACCCGCTCCGCATCTTCTCCTCCCAGGTCGAGCCCTCCGTCTCGAAGGCGAACGCCCGGTGGATGCCGGCCCCGAAGGTGGCCTCGACGGCGGCCTGAAAGCAGGCGGCCTTGTCGTGATACAGCGCGTAGAAGGACTTGCGGGAGACCCCCGAGAGGTCGACCAGGTCGGCGACGCGGGTCGCCGCATAGCCTCGCTCGGCGACGCTGGCGACCATCGCCCCGAAGAGCCGTTCGCGCTGATTTGCGGCGACCTCCTCGGCGGGAGTGCTCGGCCCCGGCGGCAGCATTCGGCCGCGAAGCGCGTCAGACGGTCCCCAGGGCGTGACAGCCATGCGTCGCGGGACCCTAGCGGGCCGCCCAGCGCCCCTTTACGGGCCTGTCCATGAAGTGATCCATTCTCCCTCTTCGGGCTCCCTGTTGCGGAAATCGCCGAGCGATTCCTCGATCAAGGGTACGCGGAAATATCTATCCGGGTTTGACGGCCTCCCGGTTTGGGCGTAGGTTCGGAGGGTAGCTGCCGCCCGGAGGTCTGGATGCGATCGGGAATCAAGCTGGCGTTGGGAGTGTCCGTTCTTCTTCTCCTGCTCCCGGTGGCGGTCGCCTCCGCGAAGGTGATCAAGGTCAGGCCCGGCCAGTCGATCCAGGCCGCGGTCGACCGGGCTGATCCGGGCGACAGGGTCCAGATCGCGCCCGGCACCTACACGAGCTCGAGCACCGAATGCCCGCCGCGGCCGTCGCGGGAGTGCGCGGTGTCGGTTACCAGGGACGACATCAGCATCGTCGGCAAGGACGGCGGTCACGGCAGGAAGGTCGTGCTGGAAGCGGAGCCCGGGCAGAACGAGGGCATCGCGGTCGGGCGCGAAGGCAGCGGTGCCGCCTGTCTGGAAGACCCGAGCCTCCGGCTTCACGGCTCGCTGATCAAGGGCGTCACGGTCACGGGCTTCGAGGACGACGGCATCCTTCTCTCCTGCGTCGCGGACTGGCGGATCACCCAGGTTGCCGCGATCGACAACGAGGAGTACGGGATCTTCCCCTCGCACGTGTTCGACGGCCGGCTCGACCACTCGTTCGCCTCGGGGGCGAACGACACCGGCCACTACATCGGCCAGTCGTTCGACTCTCGCGTCGACCACAACGTCGCGACCGGCAACGTCAGCGGCTTCGAGCTCGAGAACAGCGTCGGGATCCGCGCCGACCACAACCTCTCGTTCGGCAACACGGGCGGCATCCTCTCCTTCGACCTCCCGTTCCTCGACGCCAAGGTCAACAGCGGCAACGTGATCGACCACAACGTCGTGACCAACAACGACAGGGAAAACACCTGCACCGACCCGACCGACACCGTCTGCCAGGTGCCGCCGGGGACGGGAATCCTGCTGATGGCGGTCGACGAAAACACGGTCAAGGGCAACCTGGTGGCCGGCAACGACTCCTACGGCATCGCCGTCGCCAACATCTGCGAGGCCCAGGAGCTACCGGAAGAAGTCTGCGCCGCCCTCGACATCGATCCCAACCCCGACAACAACAGCGTCATCGCCAATCTCGTCCTCGGCAACGGCAACAGCCCGGCGCCGACGCTGCCTCCGGTCTTCGCCCAGGACCTCGCCTGGGACGGGAGCGGCACCGGCAACTGCTGGTCGCACAACGTCTTTGGAACGTCGTTCCCCGACCCGCTGCCGAGCTGCTGACCGAGCTCAGGCTAGAGCTGAGTCGAGTGCTCGGTGTGCCTCCTGAGCGCGCCTGGGCGGCGGTCACCGATTCCGGGATGGTCGCGAAATGGTGGGGGCCGGAGGGTTTCAGTGTCGCTGGCCTCGATTTCCCGGCCCGTGCCGGGGAGGCGTACCGGATCGAGATGCGGCCCCCGGACGGCGACTCCTTCTTCCTCGTGGGTGAATTCCGCGAGGTCGACGCTCCCGCGCGCCTCGTTTTCACCTTTGTCTACGAGGACCCCGACCCAGACGACATCGAGAACATCGTGACACTTGACTTCGTCGATCGCGGCGGATCGACCGAGGTCTCCCTGACCCAGGCACCTTTCAGGACCGAGGCCCGTCTGGCGCTCCATCGGGATGGCTGGAGCGACAGCTTCGACCGGCTCGAGCGATTGATCCGCTAGCCGGCGATCGGTTGTACCCGCAGCCGACCGGGTAGTGCTTCCCTGCAGAGCAAGGAAAGGATTCCAATGAATCGCCCAATGGCGCCAGTCGGGCTACTCGTGTTCCTCGCGACTCTCGGTCTCGCTGCCGCCGTGTCGGCCGCCCCTGCGCCGCCCGGGTCGGCCGATCTCAGCATCTCCAAGACAGCAAGCTCAGGCACCGTGAGCGTCGGCTCGAACCTCACCTACTCGATCGGCGTCCAGAACCTCGGGCCGGACTCGGCGAGCGGAGTCACGGTGACCGACTCGCTTCCGCGAGAGGTCGACTTCGTCTCGGCCAACTCGAGCATCGGCCAGTGCACGTTGAAAGGCCGGCGTGTGACATGCGCGATCGGCGGGCTTGAATTCGGCCCCTCCTCGAGGGAGAGCTCGGCGACGGTGACCCTGACGGTTGCGGTGCGCAAGAGCGGCACGATCCGAAACACCGCTTCGGTCGATGGCGCCCAGCGGGATCCGGTCCCGGCCAACAACAAGGCGACTGCGATCGTGCGTGCCGTCGCCGCGCCGAAACCCGTCGCTCCGGCGACCTGCCGAGGGCAACTGGCGAATGTGGTGGGCACTGGCCACGCCGACCTTCTCACCGGGACAGCCGGGCGCGACGTGATCGCCGCCAGGGGCGGGAACGACACGATCGCCTCGCTCGGCGGGCGCGATCTCATCTGTGCCGGACCGGGCAGGGACGCTGTCAACGCCGGCCCCGGCGCCGACCGCGTCTTCGCCGGCGGCGGATCGGACCGGGTGCGTGGACGAGGGGGCCACGACGTTCTCCGCGGCGGCAGCGGGCCGGACTTGTTGAAGGGCAATGCCGGGTCCGACCGCCTGCGCGGTGGCAGCGGTTTCGACAGGTGTGTCGGTGGCCCCGGGCTCGACTCGATCAGAGGTTGCGAGCGCCGCTAGGTGCTCAGCCTCGGCCGCTTCGGCCCTAACCCCGGTGTTTCGGTTTTTTCGGTTTGACGACCTGGAAGTTGACCGTCTCGGTGCGCGACACCTGACCGGCGGAGTCGGTCACCACCAGGCTGGCGCGGTACTTCCCCGGCTTCAGCTTGCGGCCGGCGATGCGCCCGTTGAACTCGATCGTGTTCGCGCCCACGGTCACCGCCTGGCGGATTTCGCCGACCTTCCTGTAGGCGGTGCAGTTCTTTTTCTGGCCTTTTTTCGCTGCCACGCAGACCTTTTTCCCTTTGCGCTTCTTCTTCGTGCCTTTGAAGCGCTGTTCGATCGTCAGGACCGCCTGGCCCGCCTTCGTCGATTGGAACTTGAAGTGGGCACTCTGACCCGGGCGCAGATTGGGGTTGTCGATGCCGAACCCGCTGAGGGCCGGCGGCGTCGTGTCCGAGGGCGTGGCACCCGGTTCGGGCAGTGGATCGAGCGGCACCACCCGGATCGCGCCGGAGATGCCGGGCGTCCAGACCGCGAAGCCGTGGCCATCGGCGCCTGCCGCAACCTCCGGTTCGTAGAACCCTTCCGAGGCGGCCAGGGTGCCTGCGGCCGAGAAGTTGGCGCCGGACGTGTCGCTCACCGCGTAGCGCAGGCGCCCGCCTTCGAACAGCGAGGTCCAGACAACGTGGATCCGGCCGGAGGGGTCCTGGTAGCTGTCGGGCGCGCCGAGGCTGTTGTCCTCGATCGGGCTCGAGCCCTCGATGAAGGTCGCGCCGCCGAACGTGTTCGTCGCCGGATCGAAGTGGCGCAGGCCGATATGGGTGTCTCCTGCGACGAAGTTGCGGTAGGTGAGGAAGACTCCGTTCGGGCCGCTGTCCAGAGACGTGTCGCTGTTGTCGGGCTCGGGGGAACTCAACGTCTTGTCGACTTCCCAGTTTGCGACGTTGTTGATCGCGGCGGCGTTGAGCGACGCCCCGCCTTTGAAAACGCCGTACTTGACGACTTCGAGGTCGTTCGAGGCGGCCACCAGCTTGTTGGTGCCCTGGAGGCGGACGACCTGGGGCCCGTAGACGAAGAGGCCGCCGGTCGCGAACTGAACGCCGAATTCACCATCGACGAGGGCCGCCTTCACGTTCGCGGCGCTGGCGCCGACGAAGATCCCAACGTCGTCGAGCCAGGCGCCGCTCCCGTTCGTTTCCGGCCCGGTCCCGATTTCTTCGGCCGGCCCGAAGCTGTCGCCGTTGTTGCTCGAGATCCAGCGATAGGTCCGATTCTGGGTCCCGGTGGGGCAAAGCCAGCACCCGGCGACGATCACGATCTTGCCGGGCGCCGGCGCGAACACCCGCGCTGCGCCGGCGCTCTGTGCTTCGGTCGAGCCGGGGAAGCTGAGGATTTCGGTGCGGTTGCAGGCCGTCGCCTCCTCGCCCACCCGGCAGTAGCCGACCTGGGTGTTGGCCGCGTCCGTCTCCCAGACGATGTGGCCGCTCCCATCCGATCCGACGGCGACGTCGGGAGCGGCCCCGGAGCCGGCGGTGAACGGGGTCGCAGCCTGTGCGCCGGTGGGCAGGGCCAGGCAGGCGGTGGCGATCAGGAGAAATCGAACGAGAGGGCGCATGAGCTCCTTGGCGGGATCGGGGACGAGAGCGGGCACAGATTTTCAGAATTGCTTCCGGCGCGGCTCAACAAACGGACGGATTGCGACCAATTTCGGGGACTTCTCTCAGGCGGATCCCCCTGACGCACCAGCGGGGCCTCGGGCAGCAGGTCTCTATTCATCCTTCTCGCAGTCGCTGACCCCCAGCTTGGCGGCCAGCCGCTTCGATGACTTCGTCAGCTGGTCGGTCCCGTGGTCGACGCGCCGCATGGTTCCGTAGTCGCCGATTTCCAGCGCCCGTGTCTCGGCACGCGCCGCTTCGATCTGAGCCGACCCGACCCGCAGGTATCGGCTGTAGTCGGCCGCCAACGGGTGGGGCGGGTTGATGGCGGAGAGGCGGTCGAAGAGCCCTTCTCCGAGTTCGACGATCGGTTCGAAGAAATCGCGCGCCATCCTCTGGCTTCCTCGCAGTGCCGCCTTGCTTTCGACACCCTCGCGGCGAACCGCTTTCTTCCACGCCAGCACCGAGGCGCTGCCGTCGTGCTTCAGCCGATCGGCCTCCCGCGTGAACTGGACGCAGATGCCGCTGACCTTTGCCTGGAAGCCGGCTCGCGAGAGCGGCCTGCCACCGGTCGGATCGGCGCTGCTCGTCGGGGGAGATTCGCCTGGCGTGGACGAAACGCCGAGCTTCGCCTTGACCAGCGGCGTGGCGTCGAACACCTTGCTCGCCGGCGGGACCGAGATCTCGGGTTCGGTCCCGAAGTCGTAGAACTCCATTCGCATGTCCATCGTCAGCGCGGTGGGGCCGCCGTCGTTCCCGAGCGGCATCACCTCGCGGACCTGGCGGACGATCCCTTCCCGGTCGATCCAGACCTCGACCGGGATCGATGTCGAATCGCCGGGGAAGGAGTGCTCGACGAGTTTCGCCACGTCCGCCTTTCCTTCGCTTCGGAGCCGTTCTTCGAGCCGGCTCTGCTCGATCGTGCCGCGATAGTGCGTTGTCTCGACCCCGCGGACCGTCTCCTCGCCGAGGTTCTCGACGTCACCCCCGGTGGATTCCAGCGCTCGCAGCGTTTCGCCTGCATCTGCGCTGCCGGCAAGCGCGGTGTCGGGTTCGTGTCCCAGGAACGGTTCGACCCCGATCCATTCCTTGCCCGGCGGCAGTCCCTGGTCCGGCGCCGAAGTTCGGAGGTAGATCGTGTCGGCGTCGGTGATCGTCTCGACGGTGA
>DASXBC010000115.1:0-7397 GCA_036406355.1 Solirubrobacterales bacterium
CGAGATGGCCGACGACGCGTCGGCGCTCTACGCCAAGAACCTCCAGAACCTGATCGAGCTGATGGTCGCGGAGGACGGCAGCCTGAAGCTGGACTTCGAGGACGAGATCATCGCCGGCGCCTGCCTCACCCACGAGGGCGAGATAAAGAACGAGCGGGCGAAGGAAGCGGCGTCGTAATGGACCTGATCACCGAGATAACGATCTTCGTCCTCGCCGCGTTCGTCGGCTTCGAGGTGATCTCGAAGGTGCCGACGACGCTGCACACGCCGCTGATGTCGCAGACCAACGCGATCCACGGGATCGTGATGCTCGGCGGCCTGATCGTCGTCGGGTTCGCCAACGACGGGCTCGAGTACGTGATCGGCACGATCGCGATCGCCTTCGGCACGATCAACATCGTCGGCGGGTTCATGGTCACCGACCGGATGCTCGGCATGTTCTCGAGAAAGAAAAAGCCCGTCGCCTCCTCAGCTTCGGCTCGGTCCCAGGAATCAGATCTGGATGCTCCCTCGCCGCCGCGTCCGGGCGGGTCCGAGGAGGGATGACCGCGGTGTCGACGGCCGTTCTTCAGCCCGGCGGGAGCGGCGCGACGGCGCTCTACATCGTCGCCTTCTCGCTGTTCATCATCGGCGTCAAACAGGGAACGCACCCGACCTCGGCGAAACGCGGCAACCTGATCGCCGCCGCCGGCATGGCCGTCGCGGTGATCACCACCCTGCTGCTCGACGGGATCGGCAACTGGGCCCTGATCGTCATCGGGCTGGGGATCGGCGCCACCGTCGGGGTGGTCGCCTCGCTCCGCGTCCAGATGACCCAGATGCCGCAGATGGTCGCCCTCTACAACGGGGTCGGCGGCGGCGCCGTCGCCCTGATCGCCTGGTCCGAGATCCGCCACGGGATCTCGCTCGGCACCGAGATCCCGCTCGACGAGTTGATCCCGGTGCTGTTCGCGGCGGTCGTCGGCTCGGTCTCCTTCTGGGGCTCGAACATCGCCTTCGCCAAGCTCCAGGACCTGATCCCGACCCGTCCGTTGGCTGTTCCCGGCCAGCAGGTGATCAACGCCGTCCTGTTGATCGCGATCGTCGTCGCCTGCGTCGACATCGCGATCAACAACGACGATCCCTCGCAGGGGATCTTCATCGCGATGCTGATCGCCGCGGCGCTGCTCGGCAACCTCGTCGTTCTCCCGATCGGCGGTGCCGACATGCCGGTCGTGATCTCGCTGCTGAACGCCTTCACCGGCCTCTCCGCCGCGGCCGCCGGGTTCGCTCTCGACAACGTCGCGCTGATAGTCGCCGGCACCCTGGTCGGGTCCTCGGGAACGATCCTCACGATGGAGATGGCGACGGCGATGAACCGCTCGGTCGGCAACATCCTCTTCGCCGGCTTCGGCGGCGCCCCGTCCGGCGGCGGCGCCGCCACCGAGGAGCGGCCGCATACCTCGATCGGCGCCCAGGACGCGGCGATCAAGCTCGCCTACGCCGACTCGGTCGTCTTCGTCCCCGGCTACGGCCTCGCCGTCGCCCAGGCTCAGCACGCGATCAAGGAGGTCGCCGACGAGCTCGAGAAGCGCGGCGTCACGGTCAACTACGCGATCCACCCTGTCGCGGGGCGGATGCCAGGCCACATGAACGTCCTCCTCGCGGAGGCCGATGTGCCGTATGAGCAGCTGAAGGAGATGGAGGAGATCAACCCGGAACTGCCGCGCACCGACGTGGCGGTCGTCGTCGGCGCCAACGACGTCACCAACCCGGCTGCGAAAAACGACCCGAACAGCCCGATCGCCGGGATGCCGATCATCGAAGTGAGCGAGGCCCAGCAGGTGATCGTGATCAAGCGCTCTCTCAGCCCCGGCTTCGCCGGGATCGACAACGACCTCTTCTACGAGCCGAACACCTCGATGCTGTTCGCCGACGCCAAACAGGCCGCGGCGGACATCGCCGCCGAGATCCAGGACCTCTAGTCAGCCGCCCCCGACCGGGGCGACCGACCCGTCTTCTGCGTCCTGTCCCCACTCGACCACCACATCGGTGGTCAAGTGCAGGTGCCCCGTCCGCGGGGGCGAAATCGAGCCACGAGCATCTCTCCTCCTCATGGATCGGGACATGCGGGTCGCCGAGCTTGCGACCCGGCAGCACGGCGTGGTGGCCAGTCTGGAGTTGGGGCGACTGGTCCCGCTCTGCGAGCGAAGCAGCGGCCGACGGGGCCTGGGCGCCCTGCCCCCGCCGGCGACCAACGTGCCCCTGATCGGGTACGAGGCCCACCATCACCGCGCCGCGTTCGAGCGGGACCATGCCCGCGATGCCCTGCTGCTCGCAGCCGGCTACGGTGCCGCGCAGATTCGCCGCCCGTTGGCCTCGAGCGCGGGGGCGAGTGCGTCCTGTTGACGCGGCCGGGTCCAGCCAGTGCGCAGTGCGGGCAGGCGACGGTCGAGTGGGTCGGGTTGCTGCTTCTCACGGCGCTCGTGTTCATGGCGCTGGTTGCCGCAGGCGTCCGAATGCCCGGGCTCGGACTCGCGGGCGCGGTCGCCTCGCGGATCCTCTGCGCCGCGGCGGTCGCCGACTCCTGCGGCGATGAGCCGGCCCTGATCGCCGCCTACGGAAGCGAGGTGGGCGCGACCGTCCGTGACGAGATGCCCTCGCTCGCGTTCGAGCACGGCTCGCGGGGGCTGCCGGTCGACTTCCGGCACTGCCGCGACACCAGCTGCGGCGACGGGCCCGACAGCGGGCTGGTGACGGGCTCAGACTCCGGCCTGCCGGTGACCGCCTTCGTCCACGTGATCGACTGCCGCGAGGGCGGGCAGCGCCCGCTCAGAGCGGATTGCTCCGGCGATCGCGCCGGCAACCTCTACGTCCAGTACTGGACCTACTACGCCGATTCGGCGACCCTGCGCGGCGTCCCGATCGCCGGCAGCCGCGGCTACCACGCGGACGACTGGGAGTCGGTCCAGTTCCGGATCGGCCCCGACGGCGACGTCGCCCAACGCGCCTCCTCCCATCACGGCTACAACAACGGCAAGGGCATCGCCAACGATGCCTCCGACGCCGGCATCGGCCCGCTCCGCGACCTCGTCGAGGCCATCGGCGCGCGCCCTCACGGCGGCTGGGGCCCGGCGAGCGGCGTCCTCTTCGTCTCCGGCGGCAGCCACGCTGGCAACGTCGCGGCCCTGCAGACGATCGACCGGCTGACGCCCGGCAATCGCGTCCACCTGGTACCGCTCGAGCCGATTGCCGCCGAGTCGGGGACGCGGTTCGCGATCAGCCCGCCCTGGCGGAAGCGCGTCTGGCTCGACCCGGAGGCAGAGGGGACCGAATAGGCCTCGACGCCTCGTAGGCTCTCACCATGAACGCGCGAGCCGTGACCTGGATCTCGGTCCTTGCCATCGTCGTCGGGGTCTGGGGCGGCGAGCTGACCGGCACCGCGGAGGCGGAGGCCCCTGCGCCCGGGCTAGGCCCGGCCGCGGCCACCGGCGCCTTCGGGCTCGACCTGATGCGAGCGGAGGGCTCGGGCAACCTCGTCCTCTCACCCGACAGCATCGCCGCCGCGCTGGCGATGACCGGCTCGGGGGGCGCCGGGCGCACCGCCACCGAGATCGCCGAAACCCTTCACCTGGAGGGGCCGGCGGCCTTCGCCGATGTGGGTGACCTCCAGCTCAGGATCGCCGCCGGGCAGGCCGCCGCCGCGGTGGGCGACCCCGAACCTCCGACGCTCGATATCGCCAACGGCCTCTTCCTCCAGCAGGGGCTTCCCGTCGATCCGACTTTCCTGTCGGGACTCGGGCTGCACTTCGGAGTCACCCCCGAACCCGTCGACTTCGCCGGCGATCCGACCGCCGCCGTCAACGCGATCAACGGATGGGTCAGCGACCACACGAGCGGGCTGGTGCCTCGGATCCTCGACTCCGTCCCCTCCGAACTGGCGCTGGCACTGGCCAACGCCGTCTATTTCAAGGCGAGCTGGCTGCACCAGTTCGAGAAAAAGGGCACCCGGCCGGGCCCCTTCTTCGGGGGTGGGGGGCGGACCACTGCCGAATTCATGCACCAGACGGAGTCACTCCGGTACGGGTCCGGCCGCGGCTACAGGGCGGTCGAGCTGCCGTATCGCTCCTCGACCCTCTCGCTGATGGTCGTACTGCCGGTCGGCCGGCGCCTCGGCTCACTCCAGCACCGCCTCGGCGGCAGGGGCCTTGCCCGGATCGCGCGCGGGCTATCGCGCAGGGAGGTGATCCTCAGCCTGCCGCGCTTTCACCTCAACACAGAGACCGAACTGGCCGGCGCTCTGGGGAGGCTGGGAATGCCCACCGCGTTCAGCGAATCGGCGGACTTCTCGCGGATCACCATGGCCACCCGGCTGAAGATCGCCTTCGTCAGGCATGTCGCCGACCTGATCGTCGACGAGAAGGGAACCGAAGCCGCGGCGGCGACGGTGGTCGGGATCGAAACGACCTCGGCCGAGGCCCCGCCTCGGAACGCGGTCAGTTTCAACGCCGACCGCCCGTTTCTCTTCTTCCTGCGCGACGACCGAACCGGCGCGGTCCTGTTCGCCGGCCGGCTGACGAACCCGACGCCGCCCTAGCCCGGCTTGACGACGGTGCTGACGTAGTAGAAGCCGAGCAGGAAACGCTCGGTCTCGACCTCCCCGCAGGCGCGAAGGTCTTCCCACGGTTCGGAGTAGGCGTCCCCGGGGGCGAGCTTCTCGAGCAGCCACCCGATCGGGGCCAGCAGCCGGTGCAGGCGGCTCCCGGTCAGCCCCAGGTCCATCACCACGACCCTGGCGCCTGGGCGCAGCCGGTTCCAGCCGAGCGCCAGCGCGGGCCGCGGTTCCGGCAGCACCGAGTAGCTGAGGCTGAAGAGCACCCCGTCGAGGTCGGTCTCGAGGTCGAGCCTCGTCGCGTCGCGGTGGATCAGCTCGACGTTCCGCCAGCCTTCCCTGCGAACCAGCTTCTCCGCCTCGGCGAGCATGCCCGAGGAGGCGTCGACCGCAATCACCGAGCCCTCGGGCCCGACGGCATCCAGCAGGTACGGCAGGTTGCGACCGGTCCCGGCCCCGATCTCGAGCACGGTGTCCCCTGGCTTCAGTCGCAGAGCCCGGACGGCCTTTCTCCGCGCAGGCGGAAAGATCAGGTAGAGCGGCTCCAACGCCGCGTAGAGGGGAGCGACCCGGTCATAACCGCGAACTATCTCGGCGAGAGGCCGCCGATTCCTCCGCATCGCGCAGCAAGGTATCGCGACCTTCGCCGGCCGGCGCCGCCACCTCGCTAGGGTTTCGCCATCGCCACCGAGGTGACCTCTAGCCCCAAGGCAGCGATCGCGGACCGGCTCGCGGAGGCACGACGTCGCACCCTCGAGCTCGTCGATCCGCTCGACGACGAGCAGCTCAACCGGGTCTACTCCGAGCTCCTCAGCCCGCTGGCCTGGGACCTCGGCCATATCGCCAACTTCGAGGAGCTCTGGCTGGTCCAGACGATCGGCGGCCGCGAGCCGCTGCGCGGCGAGCTCGGCCGTTTCTACGACGCGATCGAGAACCCGCGCAGGACCCGCGGCGAGCTGCCGATCCTCCGCGACGACGAGCTCCGCTCCTACCTGGCCGACGTCCGCGCCCGGACGCTCGAAGTCCTCGACGAGGTCGAGATCGGCGCCGACGCCGAGGACCGCCTGCTGCGGCAGGGGTTCGTCTACGAGATGCTGCTCGCGCACGAGCTCCAGCACAACGAGACGATGCTGCAGCTGCTGATGCTGGTCGAGGGCTACGAGCTCCCGGACTCGATCCGACCGCCGGCGCCGTTGGCCGCCGGCGGGCCGGAGAAGATCGAGATCGAGGCGGGGGAGTACGAGGTCGGGGCGCCGGGTACCGGGTTCGCCTATGACAACGAGCGTCCCCGCCACACGGTCTCCCTCGACGCCTTCGAGATCGATCGAAACCCGGTCTCCAACGGCGACTACGTCGCCTTCATCGAGGAGACCGGCGGCGAGCCGCCGATGTACTGGGAGAACGACGACGGTGGCTGGGTGACCGCCGCGATGGGGCGGCGGGCCCCGCTCGATCCGGCGTCCCCCGTGATCCACGTCTCCTGGGACGAGGCCGACGCCTTTGCCCGCTGGAACGGCAAGCGGCTGCCGACCGAGTTCGAGTGGGAGGCCGCCCGGCCCCGGCTCGACGGCCTCGGCGCGGCCTGGGAATGGACGAGTTCGCACTTTTCGGCCTACCCGGGCTTCGAGGCGTTTCCCTACCCCGAGTACTCCGAGGTCTTCTTCGGCGACGAGTACCGCGTCCTGCGCGGTTCCTCCTGGGCGACCGATGACTCGGTCGCGCGCCCGACCTTCCGCAACTGGGACCTGCCGCAGCGGCGCCAGATCTTCGCCGGGCTGCGCTGCGCGAGGGACGCGCGATGAGACCGATCGCGACCGCGGACCGGGTCGAGATCGAGGTCCACTACACCGGGGCCCAGGGGGCCGAGATGGCGCATGAGGTGCGGAGCGGGCTGACCGCCAAGCCGAAGGAGCTGGCGCCGAAGTACTTCTACGACGAGCGCGGCTCGCGGCTGTTCGAGCAGATCACCGAGCTCCCCGAGTACTACCCGACCCGGGCCGAGCGCGAGATCCTCTCGACCCGCTGCGGCGAGATCCTCGCCGCAGCCGGCTCGCCTCGCACCCTGGTCGAGCTCGGCTCGGGCTCCGCCGCCAAGACCCGACATTTGCTGAGCGCGATGGACGAAGCGGGCTGCCTCGAGCTCTTCGTCCCGGTCGACATCTCCGAGGAGATCACCCACGACACAGCGGCGAGCCTGGTCGAGGAGTACCCGGAGCTCTCGGTCAACGGCCTCGTCTGCGACTTCGAGCAGGACCTGGAGCTGATCCCGGAGGCCGAGGGCGGTCGCCTGATCGCCTTCCTCGGCGGGACGATCGGAAACCTCTATCCCGACCCCCGGCGCGAGTTCCTGTCCCGGATCGCCGCCATGCTCGGCCCCGACGACCGGCTGCTGCTGGGGACGGACCTGGTCAAGGACACCGCCCGGCTGGAGGCCGCCTACAACGACTCGGCCGGCGTCACCTCCGAGTTCAACAAGAACGTCCTCGCCGTCCTCAACCGCGAGCTCGGTGCCGACTTCGACCTCGACGCCTTCGAGCACGTCGCCCGCTACGACGCCGAGGCCGAGCGGATGGACATCCGGCTGCGCTCGCTCGCCGACCAGGAAGTGCGGCTTGAGGAGCTCGACCTCGACGTCTCCTTCGCCGCGGGCGAGGAGATGCGCACCGAGATCTCGGCCAAGTTCACGCGCGAGCGGCTGCAAGGCGTCTACGCCGAGGCTGGTCTGGAGATGACCGGCTGGTTCACCGACGGCGACTACGCGCTCAGCCTCGCCCGCCCCGCCTAGGTGTAGTTCCTAAGCACGTTG
>DASXBC010000116.1:0-8650 GCA_036406355.1 Solirubrobacterales bacterium
GGCTGCGGGCCCTGACCACCCCTCCGCTGCTGACCGCGAACGCGACCCGCCTCCGCCAGGAGGGGGTCGACGCCGATGAGGCCGAGCGGGCGGTCGTGATGATCGAGCGGGCGCTCGGCGAGCGGGGGCCGATGACCCGGCTCCAGCTCCGCGACCAGCTCGAGGCCGGCGGCATCCGGACCGCCGGCCAGGCCTTCATCCACCTGGCGATGCTCGCCTGTCTCAAGGGTCTCGCGGTGCGGGGGCCGATGATCGGCGGGCAGCACGCCTACGTTCTCGTTCGCGACTGGATCGGGAAGCCGAAGCCTGTCGACCGCGACGCGGCGCTCGCCGAGCTCGCCCGCCGCTACCTCGCCGGCCACGGCCCGGCCTCGGACCGCGACCTCGCCAAGTGGGTCGGCCTGCCCTTGCGCGACGTCCGCGCCGGGCTCTCCTCGATCGGTGGCGAGATCGAGGACGCCGGCGAGGGCGCGGTTCGGCTGCGCGGCGGTGCCGCGGGCTCGGCCCGGATGCCTCGGCCGCGGCTGCTCGGCGCCTTCGACCCGACCCTGGTCGGGTGGGCCTCGCGCGAGGAGATCGTCGGCGGCGAGGAATCGCGGATCGTCAGCGGCGGCATCTTCCGACCCTTCGCCCTCGTCGGGGGCCGTGCCGTCGCGCTCTGGAAATGGGACGAGGGCCGGGTTGCGATTGAGTCATTCGCGGACGTCTCCGACCGCGCGGCGCGGGCGCTCGAGCGCGACGCTGCCGATGTCGCCCGCTTCCTCGAGGCCTGAATCTGGGCCTGCAATGCCGCTCCCAGGAATCCGGGATTCGATTGCGAATGGCGAGGGTATTCAGGCCCTATGGAGGCGGCACAGGCGACAAGAGGCAAAGGGATCGAAATCGGTCCCGACATCGAGACGCTGATGGAGATCGAGCGCGAGCTCGCCGACGGCGATGGCGCCGTCTACCTGCGGCGCCTATGCGATGACGCGGTCGTCGTCCTCCCCGGCCGGGTGCTCGACAAGGCGGCCACCGCCGCGGTGATGGGCGACGCGCCGTCGTGGGACGGCCACGAGTTCCGCAACGGCCGCATCCGGGTGCTCGACGAGGACACCGCGATCCTCACCTACCGTTTCGAGGGTCGGCGCGGATACGAACGCTACGACGCCGTCCTCTCGAGCACCTACGTGCGTGAGCGCGGCGGCGAGTGGGAACTCGCCTTCCACCAGCAGACGCCGCTGCCCTGACCGGGCGACCGCCTCGGCGCACCTGCTTGGATAGGCGGCAATGACCGCCTCGGTCATCGTTCCCCGGCGCTTCAACGGCCCGCTCGAGAACGGGAACGGCGGCTACTCGGCCGGGCTAGCCGCCGGCTTCCTCGAGGGCCCGGTCGAGGTGACCCTGCGCAGCCCGGTGCCGCTCGACACGCCGCTGCGGCCGATTGCCGAGGACGGCGCGGTCCGCCTGCTCGCCGGCGACGAGACGATCCTCGAAGCGCGGCGCGCGCCCGGGTTCGAGATCGAGGTCCCGGGGCCGGTCAGCGCGGCGCAGGCGCGCCAGGCGATGGCCCGCTACCTGGGAGAAGAGACCGGGCCGTTCAGCCGCTGCTTCGTCTGCGGCGTCGCTCGGGAGGACACGCTCGGGGTGTTCTCGGGCCGGGTCGAGGGACGCGACATCGTCGCCTCGGCCTGGACGCCGCCGCAATGGACCGCGGACGGGGACGGCCAGGTCAGGCCCGAGTTCGTCTGGTCGGTCCTCGACTGCCCGACCTTCTTCGGCGCCTACATGGACATCGACGTCGAGGAGCTGCCTCTCAGCTTCCTCGGACGGCTCACGGCGCGGATCGAGGCGCTCCCCGCGATCGGCGAGGAGCATGTGCTGATGTCGTGGCCACTCGGAATCGACGGCCGCAAGGCCGAGTCCGGTGTGGCGCTCCTCACCGCCGGGGGCGAGGTCCTCGCGGCGGCGAGAGCAGTTCTGATTGAACCGAGGAAAGGAGAATGATGGGAAGGCCAGTTGTTCACTTCGAGGTGATCGGCGGCGACGGCGAGCGGCTCCAGAGCTACTACGGCGAGCTCTTCGACTGGGAGATCAACGCCGACAACGAGATGAGCTACGGGCTCGTCGACCGCACGGCCAACCTCAACGGCGAAGGCATCGGCCTCGGCGGCGGTGTCGGCCAGGGTCCGGACGGCTACGAGGGGCACGTCACCTTCTACGTCGAAGTCCCCGACGTAGAGGCTGCGCTCGCCAAGGCGGAGGAGCTGGGCGGCAGCCGGGTGATGGGCCCGGAGACGATCATGGGCCGGATGGTCCTCGGCCAGTTCAAGGACCCGGCCGGGAACATGATCGGGCTGATCGAGGGCGGCTAGGAGCCGAGCTTCGGGCTGCGCCAGGGCTGTTCGAGGCGGCCGGCGAGCTCGTCGACGAGGCCTTCGATCGGCAGTCGCACCTGCTCGAGCGAGTCACGGTCGCGGAGGGTGACGGTGTCGTCCTCCATCGTCTGGCCGTCGACGGTGACGCCCCAGGGGGTGCCGATCTCATCCTGGCGGCGGTAGCGCTTGCCGATCGAGCCGCCCTCGTCGAACTCGGCCGGGACCCGCCGGCGCAGGCTCTCGAAGATCTCGCGAGCCTTCTCCGGCATCCCCTCCTTCGAGACCAGCGGCAGGACCGCGACCTTGACCGGCGCAAGCTTCGGGTGCAGGCGCAGGACGGTGCGCTTGCGGCCCTCGACCTCCTCGACGTCGTAGGCGTCGACGAGGAAGGCGAGCGCGGCGCGGTCGGCGCCGGCGGCGGGCTCGATCACGTAGGGGACGTAGCGCTCCTTCGTCCCCTGGTCGAAGTACTCGAGCTTCTCGCCGCTGAATTTGGCGTGCTGGGTGAGGTCGAAGTCGCCGCGGTTGGCGATGCCCTCGAGCTCGGACCAGCCGATCGGGAACAGGTACTCGATGTCGCTGGTCGCCGATGAGTAGTGCGAGAGCTCGTCGGCGCCATGGGGGCGGACCCGCAGCAGCTCGGGCCGAATCCCGAGCTCGGTGTACCAGCGCTCGCGCTCCTCGATCCAGGCCCCGTGCCACTTTTCGGCGTCGGCAGGGGGGACGAAGAACTCCATCTCCATCTGCTCGAACTCGCGGGTGCGGAAGATGAAGTTGCCGGGGGTGATCTCGTTGCGGAACGACTGGCCGATCTGGGCGATGCCGAACGGCGGCTTCTTGCGGGCGAAGCCGAGGACGTTCTTGAAGTTGATGAAGATGCCCTGGGCCGTCTCCGGACGCAGGTAGACGGTCGAGCCCTGCTCGGCGACGGGCCCGACGTGGGTCTCGAACATCAGATTGAACTGGCGCGGCTCCGAGAGCTCGCCGCCGCACTCGGGGCAGCGCAGCTCCGCGCTCGGGTCTCCGCCTTCGGCCTCGACCGCCTCGCGCAGGTGATCCTCGCGCCACCGTTTCTTGCACTCGCCGAGGCACTGGACGAGGGGGTCGGTGAAACCCTCGAGGTGGCCGGAGGCCTCCCAGACGCGCGGGTGCTGGAGGATTGCCGAGTCGAGGGCGACGATGTCGTCACGGTCCTGCAGCATCGCCCGCCACCACTCGCCCTTGACGTTGTTCTTCAGCAGCACCCCGTAGTGGCCGTAGTCATAGGTCGAGCCGAGGCCGCCGTAGATCTCCGAGGAGGGGAAGACGAAGCCGCGCCGTTTGCAGAGCGCGACGATCTCCTCCATCGTCACCGTGTCGGGCCTGGTCTCCGGGGTCGCTGCCATTCCCGAACGGTATAGCCCGGCTGCGATAATCCGCCGGCCGCCGATGCCCATCTACGAGTACAAATGCGAGAACGGGCACGTCTTCGACGTGATCCAGCGGATGAGCGACGAGCCGCTGACCGAGTGCCAGGAGTGCGGGGCGCCGGCCGAGCGCGTTCTTCATCCGGTGGCCGTCCACTTCAAGGGCTCGGGCTTCTACAACACGGACTACGGGCGCAAGAAGGGCGGAAACGGCGGCTCGAGCTCGGAGGGGGAGTCGAAACCCTCGGACTCGGGCTCCTCGGAGTCGAAGGGCTCGGACTCGAAGTCGAGCGACAAGGCCAAGGCCTCCACCGCCGACTAACCCATCAGCCTCTTCACCGCGCGGCGTCGCTCGGACTCGGGCACTTCGACGCTGCCGTCGGGGCGGGTGTCGCAGCTCGCGTTCTGCCCGGCGCAGAGGACGTCCGCTTCGGAGTCGCCTCCGATCGCGGCGGCGAGAATCAGCTGCGGCATCGTGAAGAAGCCCATGTCGCTGACGAACGCTTTCGGCGCCTCCCAGCCGATGATCGGCCCCTTGATGAAGTTGTATGGAAGGCGCAGGGGGTCGGTCAGCCGGCCCTTGATTCCGCTGATCACCTCCTGCTGGGCGCGCTCGCGGTCGTAGTCGCTGTAGCCGAGGGTGAAGGCGCTGGGGCCCGGCCCCGGGCATTCGCTCGGCTCGCGGATCCGGGAGTAGGTGAGGGCCTGCTCGCCGTTGAGGGTGTGCTCGCCCTTGCCGAGCCGCAGCGTGTAGCCGCCCTGGCCGCCGCCGGCGCCGCCGGAGATGTCGGCACAGATCTTGTGCGGAACGTCGACCTTGACCCCCCCGACGGCGTCGATCAGCTTTTCGAATCCCGAGAAGTCGATGATCGCGACATGGTCGATCTTGATGTCGAGGAAGTTTTCCACCGCTTCGATCTGCGCCTTTGCGCCGCCGAAGGCGTAGGCGGCGTTGATTTTCTGCGGGTTCTGGCCGGGGATCTCGGCATAGGAATCGCGCGGGATCGAGAGTTTGTTGAACTTGCCGCCGCCGGCGCGGATCAGCATCAGGGTGTCGGCGCGGAACTGGCCGACCGAGCAGGAGCCGTGAGGTGCGTCGCCGTGGGCCTGCTGGTCGAAACACTGCTGGCTCGGAGCCGCGCCGGGCTCTTCGGTTTCAGGCGAGCGCGCGTCGGTGCCGAGGACGAGGATCGTCTGCGGCTTGAACAGCAGGAACGGGTTGCCGTGCAGCGCCGACTTCGCTTCGCCGGAGAGCTTGAAGGCCTGGAGCTGGGCCGAGACGGCGAAGGCGAGGAAGCTGAGGAGGATCCATCCCAGCGCCGCGATCCCGACCCATTTCAGGACTCGTTTGCCGGTGATCCGCGGGCGGCGGGTATCGGGCTCGGGCTTGCCGTCGCCCCTGCGCCCGCGCTCGCGCAGGCTCGAGAGGTCCGGCTTGCGGAACCTCGAGAGGAACCCCCTGCGGGACTTGTAGACCTTGTAATCGGGCGGCGCGGAGGGCCGCTGCTCATCGCTCTCGGGCATGAAAGGCTTAGGAATGATGCCAACGAGCGCGGAGCGACCAAGCGTGCATTTCTGGTTCTGTCGCGCCGGGAGCGAAGCGCGAAGGTCTCGAGTGCCCTCGGTCGACTGCGAGAACACCTGATGAGCCCGGCCGAATCGATAGGCGTCGACCTCGGTGGAACCAAGATGCTGATCGGAGTCCTGGACAGCGGCTCCGAGGTGCTGTGGGAGAGCCGCGAGGCGTCGACGGGACAGACCGAGGAGGAGCTTGTGGAGCTGCTCGTTCGCGAGGTCGGCGAGGCGTGCGAGGAGCGCGCCGGCGTTGGCGCGATCGGGATGGGGATCCCGGCGACCATCGACCGCAGGCGCGGCGTCGCGGTTTCGGCGGTCAACCTCCCGATCGAGGACCTGCCGCTGCGGGACCTGGTCGCGGCCCGCACCGGGCTGCCGGCCTTCCTCGACAACGACGCCAACGTCGCGGCGCTGGCCGAGTTCCTCTACGGCGCCGCGAAGGGCGCTCAGAACGTCGTGATGCTGACCATCGGGACGGGGATCGGCGGCGGCCTGATCCTCAACGGCGAGCCCTATCGGGGAGCGACCGGTGCCGGCGCCGAGCTCGGGCATTTCACCGTCGACATCAACGGGCCCCGCTGCCAGGGGAACTGCCCCAACAACGGCTGCCTCGAGACGCTCGCGTCGGGGACCGCGATCGGCCGAGAAGGCCGGGCGGCGGCTGAACGCGACCCTGACTCGGCGCTCGGCAAGCTGCTCGCCGAAGGTCACGCGATCGACGGCAGGCTCGTGACCGAGGCCGCCCAGGCGGGCGACGCGACCGCGGTCGGCGTCTTCGACCTGATCGGCACCCGGTTGGGGATCGGCCTTGCCGGGCTGGCGAACATCTTCGAGCCGGAAGTGATCGTGATCGGCGGCGGCGTGATCGCCGCGGGCGACCTCCTGCTCGATCCGGCGCGGCGGGAGCTGGAGGCGCGGGCGCTGCGGCCGATGAACGGGACGCCGGTCGTCGCCGCCCAGCTCGGCGAGGACGCGGGAATGATCGGCGCCGCGGCGATGGCCCGGATCGAACTCGAGCGGGGCGGGGGCTGATGCCGGGGTCGCTGGTCGTCTGCCCGACACCGATCGGAAACCTCGATGACATCACTCTGCGGGCGCGCGATGCCCTGGTCACCGCCGACTACATCGCCTGCGAGGACACCCGTCGGACCGGGTCTCTCCTCGAGCGGCTCGGGATCCGCCCGGCGCCACCCCTGGTCTCGATCCACGAGGGCAACGAAGCCCCGCGGGCGACCGAGCTGGCGCAGCGGATCGAGCGCGGCGACACGGTCGTGCTCGTCTCCGACGCCGGGATGCCGGCGATCTCCGACCCCGGCTTCAAGCTGATCCGGCGCTGCGTCGAACGCAGCCTCGAGGTCGTCGTCCTGCCCGGGCCGTCGGTGGTGCCGGTCGCGCTCGTCGCCTCCGGGTTGCCGACCGACCGCTGGCTCTTCGAGGGGTTCCTGCCGAAGCGCCCGGGGGAGATGGAGCGGGTCCTGCGCTCGGCGGAGACGGTGGTCGCGTTCGAGTCGCCGCGCCGAATCGGCGAGTCGCTGGCGGCGCTGGCGGCGATCGCGCCCGACCGACCGGCCGCGGTCTGCCGCGAGATGACGAAGATGCACGAGGAGGTCGTCCGGGGCTCGCTCGCCGAACTCGCTCGGCGGTTCCGCGGCGACGTGAAAGGCGAGATCGTTCTGGTGATCGGCGCGGCCTCCTCCGAGGACCACGATCGGGACGTCGGCTTCGCGGTCGACGCGCTTCGCCACCTTGTGCAGTCGGGCGCGCGGCCGCGGGCGGCGGCGAGCGTCGTCGCGGCGCTGACCGGGACCAGGGCCAATGACCTCTACCGTGCCCTGACCGGCCGCGAGCCCAGGCAGTGAGCGCGAAAATGAGCGACGAGAACTCGACCTATTACGTCACGACGCCGATTTACTACGTCAACGCCGAGCCCCACCTCGGCCACGCGTACTCGACGATGGCGGCCGACGTCCTCGCCCGCCACATGCGCCAGCGCGGCCGCGACGTCTTCTTCCTGACCGGGACCGACGAGCACGGCGAGCCGATCGAGACCGCGGCCGAGCGCGAGGGCGTGACCCCGCAGGAGCTGGTCGACCGCAACGCCGAGAAGTTCCGCCAGATGATGCCGATCATCGACGCGACCAACGACTTCTTCATCCGCACCTCGGACCCCCGCCACACCGATCGGGTCGCCGAGATCATCCAGCGCGTCTACGACAACGGCTGGGTCGACAAAGGCGTCTACGAAGGCTGGTACTGCCCCCGCTGCGCCGACTTCAAAACCGAGCGCGAACTGGGCCCCGGCCAAACCTGCCCGATCCACGAGATCGTCCTCGAGCGCCAGCGCGAGGAGAACTGGTTCTTCCGGCTCTCGGCGTTCCAGGCCCAGCTCGAAGGGCTCTACGAGGAACGACCGGATTTCGTCGTCCCCGACTTCCGCCGCAACGAGGCGGTCGCGTTCATCAAGCAGGGGCTCGAAGACGTCTCGCTGTCGCGGCCGAAACTGAAGTGGGGGATGCGGCTGCCGTGGGACCCAGACCAGCGGATGTACGTCTGGTTCGACGCCCTCCTCAACTACGTCACCGCGCTGGCCTTCGCCCGCGACGGCGAGGACCTGAGCGACCGCTTCTGGCCGGCGACCCTGCACGTGATGGCGAAGGACATCCTCAAATTCCACGCCGTGATCTGGCCGGCGCTGCTCTGGGCGGCCGACCTCGAGCCGCCGAAGCGGATGGCTATCCACGGGTTCCTCCTGATGGGCGAGCGGAAGATGTCGAAGTCGCTCGGCAACGTCCTCGACCCGTTTGCGGTGATCGACCGCTTCGGCGCCGACGCGCTCCGTTTCTACTGCTTCCGCGAGGTCAGCTTCGGCCAGGACGGCTCGATCTCCACCGCCGGCTTCGAGGCCCGCTACGAGACCGAGCTCGCGAACGACTTCGGCAACCTCGCCAGCCGGGTGCTGGCGATGATCGACCGCTACCGCGACGGGACGGTCCCGGTCGCCGGCGTCGACGCCGTCCTCCAGGAGGACTTCGAAGGCGCGGTCGGCCACTTCAGCGACCTCCTCGACCGCGCCGAGCTGACCCAGGCGCTGGAGGGGGCCTGGAACCTGGTCCGCCGCCTCAACCGCTACGTCGAGGAGACCCGCCCCTGGGACCTCGCCAAGGACGAGGCCGACCCCGAGCGCCTCGACGAAGTCCTCTACAACCTCGCCGAGGGCCTCCGCGTCACGACCCTGCTCCTCGTCCCCTACCTGCCGCGGACCGCCGAGCAGCTCCTCGCCGCTCTCGCCGAGGACTCCCGCGCCCTCGTCGA
>DASXBC010000117.1:0-4688 GCA_036406355.1 Solirubrobacterales bacterium
GACGATCACCTCGGCGCCGCAGCGCAGGGCCCGGTCGCTTGCGGAGTCCATGTCGCCGAGGATCAGGTCGGGCTTCAGGCCCTCCTCGAGGACCCCGTCGGCCGCCCCGTCGACGGCGACGATCACCGGCCGGACGTCGCGGATGTAGGGACGGAGCGCCTTCAGGTCACGGCGGTGACGGTCGCCGCGGACGACGATCAGGACCTGGCGGTCGCGGAACGAGGTGCGGGTCGGCGGGAACTCGATCCTGTCGGTTAGGAGGTCGGACTCCAACCGGACGTGGGCGACCGTGTTCTCGGCGAATTCCGCGAGCGCCTCGTCGACCCTGGCGCGCTGTTCGTCGAAGCGGAGCTCGAGCTCCTCGACGCCGAGCTCACTGCCGCGCAGCACGACCTTGCCGCCGACGCTGGCGGTGCCGTCGAAGACGGTCACCGTGTCGCCCTCGCCGATCGCCTCGAACGGGTCCCCGTCGGGGCAATCGACAAGCACCACGCCGGCGCGGGCGAGCATCAGCGGCCCGGCGTTCGGATAACGGCCGTCGGTCGAATCGGAGGCGTTGAGCACCGCCCCCACGCCGGTGGCGATCAGCTCCTCGGCGGCGATCCGGTCGATGTTGAGGTGGTCGATGACCGCGACGTCGCCGGGTCGAAGCCGCTTGACGAGGTTCTTCGTGCGACGGCCGAGCCTGGCCGGGCCGCGGACGGCACCGTTACCGGACGCCCCGTTCCGGCGCGTCAGAAGCGCAGGGAAACGACGGCGACTGGCGGTGGCCACCGAAGGAGACTACCCGCTTCTCCTCCCTTCTCAGGCGGCGGCGAGAAGCTCGCGCGCGTGGCGCTCGGCGGCGTCGCCGTCATCGCCCAACATCCGCCGGATCTCCTCGACCACGTCCTCTCCGGCGAGCTGCTGGACGGTCGCGCGAGCGGGCTCGCCGCGGTCCTTCTCGAGCCTGAAATGGGTCGAGGCAAGCGAGGCGACCTGAGGGAGGTGGGTGATGCAGATCACCTGCCTTCCCTGCCCGAGCTCGCGCAGCCGCTCGCCGACGGTGCGGGCGGTGCGGCCGCCGATGCCGGCGTCGATCTCGTCGAAGACGAGGGTTTGCGGGCCGGCCCCGGCCCCGAGCCCGGTCAGCGCCAGCATCACCCGCGAGAGCTCACCGCCCGACGCCGCTTCGCGGAGCGGCGCGGCCGCGATCCCCGGGTTCGGCGCCAGCCGCAGCTCGACGCGCTCGGCACCGTTGGGGCCGAAGCCCTCCTGGTCGGCCTCGAGGGCGACCTCGAGCGTCGCCCCCGGCATCGCCAGCCGCTCGAGCTCGGCCGCGACCCGCTCCCCTAGCGATTCAGCGGCGGCGGAACGCCCGCGGCTGAGCTTCTTCGCGACCTTCGCGCGCCGCGCGGTGGCCTGCTCGAGCGCATCCTCGACCTCGGCCGAGCGGACCTCGGAGGACTCGAGGCGCTCGATCTCGGCGCGGCAGCGCTCGGCGTGGGCGAGCACCGCCTCGACCCCACCTCCGTGCTTGCGCGCCAGGTGGTCGATCTCATCGAGGCGCCCCTCGATCGCGGCCAAACGCTCGGGATCGAAGTCGATTCCGTCGAGGTAGGAGCGGAGCTCGCCGGCGACGTCCCCGAGCTCGACCGATAGCGCAGCGAGGCGGACCGCGATCGCGTCGAGCCTCGGGTCGACACCGTCCACCCCTCCGAGCAGGGACTCGGCGGCGGCGATCGCGCCGGCTGCGCCGGCCCCATCCGCGTCACCGCTCCCGGCCGCGCTCTCGGCCGCGCCGGCCGCAGCCTCGCGCAGCGCCTCAGCGTGACGCAGGCGCTCTCGTTCCGCGCTCAGCTCGACAACCTCAGCGGGCTCTGGCGCAATCTGCTCGATCTCGGACAGCTCGTAGCGGAAGAGGTCGAGATCGCGCTCCCGGGACCCGTCGCGCTCGCGCAGCTCAACGAGCTCGGCCTCGAGCCGCAACGCCTCGCGATGGGCGTCGCGGTAGCTATCCCGCAGCTCCAGGTGCTCGGGGCCGGCGAAGCCGTCGAGGATCTCGGCCTGTGCCGAGGCGATCGTCAGCTTGCGGTGCTCGTGCTGGCCGTAGAAGGCAAGAAGGCGGCCGCCGAGCAGCCGCAGGTCGGCAGCCGAGGCGGCGCGGCCGCCGACGAACGCCGCTGTCCTCCCTGACGCGGCAACACGGCGCCCGAGCACCACCTCATCGGCGCCATCGGGCATCCGCGCCGCGAGCTCTGTCATCTCCGGCTCATCGAGGAGGCCGTCGGGGATGTCGAAGCAGCCCTCGACCCAGGCCTCCTCGGCTCCTGGCCGGACGATCTGCGGGCGCGCCCTGCCGCCCATCAGCAGGTCGAGCGAGTGGGCGAGGATCGTCTTGCCCGCGCCGGTCTCGCCGGTGATCGCGTTGAGGCCGGGACCGAGGCGTAGCTCAGCGCGCTCGATCAGGAGCAGGTTCTCGATCCGCAGCTCTCGGAGCACGACACCTGTCTAGCACCCGCCGCGGCGGCCAGATCAGGCGGGAACCGGCTCGGCGGCGGGCTCTGCCTCGGACGAGGTCTGCTGCACGAAGTACCTCGAGCGGACGAGGAGGAAGCCGCAGGCGGCGCCGACGAAGGAGAGGACCGCGGCGATCAGGATGATCTCGTTGAAGCCGCTGACGAACGCTGCCGTCGCCGCGTGGCCGACCTCGGCCCGCCGCCCGGGGGGCGAGACTTCCATCGCCGCTTTGCTGCCGCCGGATGCCACCAGTTCGGAGAGCCCGTTCGGGGCATTCGGAAGCAGCTCGCCGAGCTTCGAGTCGATCCGCGACTGGAAGATCGCGCCGAGCGCCGCCACCCCGGTCGCGATCCCGACCTGGCGGAACGTCGTGTTGATCCCCGATCCCATCCCCGATTTCTCGACCGGAACCACGGCGATCGCCGCCTGGCCGATGCCCGGGTTGGTGATCCCGATTCCGACACCGGCGACGATGAAGCCGGCGAGCAGAGTCGTCCATTCGGAGTCGACGGTGACCCCGTGCATCAGCACCAGCCCGACGCCGACGGTCGCGAGCCCGATGCCGAGCAGGACTCGGATCGCGATCCGGTGCGAGAGCGTGCCGGCAATCGGCGAGGCGACGAACGAAAGGAAGGTCAGCGGCAGGAACCGCAGGCCGGCCTCGAGCGGCGAGTAGTCGAGCACCCCCTGCATATAGATGGTCAGGTAAAGGAACATCGCGAACATCCCGCCCGAGAGGCCGAAGGCGACGGCCGAGACTCCGTTGAAGGCGGGGTTGCGGAAGAGGTTGAGGTCGAGCATCGGGTGGTCGCTGCGGGCCTCGATCGCGACGAACGCGCACATCAGGACGACCGCCGCGGCGAGGAAGCCGACGATCTCGGTGCTGCCCCAGCCTTCCGGGTTGCCGCGGATCAAGCCGAAGATCAGGCAGAAGAGGGCGAGCGAGAAGGTGATCAGCCCCGGGAAGTCGATCGGCTCGGGGTCCTGGGCGGCGACATTGACCAGCTTCATCTCGGTCAGCAGGATCGCGGTGATCCCGATCGGGACATTGACGAAGAAGATCCATTCCCAGCCGAGGTGCTCGGTGATCACGCCGCCGACCAGGGGGCCGATCGCGACCGCGCCGCCGATCGTCGCCCCCCAGACCCCGAACGCCGTCGCCCGGTCTTTGCCCTGGAACTCCTGGCCGATCAGCGCCAGCGAGGTGGCGAACATCCCGGCACCGCCGATTCCCTGAAGGCCGCGGGCGAGGTTGAGCAATGTCGGGTCGCCGGCGATCCCGCAGAGGAACGAGGCGAAGGTGAAGATGGCGAAGCCGATCGTGAACACGCGCCGCCGCCCGAGCCGGTCGCCGAGAGAGCCGGCCGTGAGCAGGAATGAGGCGAGCATCAGCGAGTAGGCGTCGACGACCCACTGCAGGCTCGAGAGGCTCGCTCCGAGGTCGGTCCTGATGTCGGGCAGGGCGACGTTGACGACCGTGATGTCCAGCAGCAGCATGAACGTCGCGATCGAGATCAGGACGAGGGTCCACCACTTTCGCTCCATGCCCCGCAACCCTAGAGAACCGTGCCCGTCGGCTCAGACCGCGAGGTGGCCGAACTTCTCGCGTATCCGCTGGTAGAAGCTCGAGCCGGGAAGCTGCGCCAGCCTGCCGACGTCGTTCGCGAACCGGACCTCGAGCTGCTCGCCGGGCCCGAGCGAGCCCGCCTGACCGCCGTCGATCGACACGTCGACCGGCTCGCGGCCCTCGGCGTTGCCGACGTGCAGCACGTCGTCGGGGGCGACGACCAGCGCCCGGGCGGTCAGCGAGTGGGGCGAGATGTAGCTGACGACGTACCCCTCGACGCCCCAGGCGAGGATCGGCCCCTGGTTGGCGAGGTTGTATCCGGTCGACCCGGCCGGCGTGGCGGCGACGAGGCCGTCGCAGCGGACGTCGCCGACGACCTCGCCTGCGATCCGGTAGGTCAGCTCCGCGACCCGGTCGCGCGGGCGGCGGATGAAGCTGATGTCGTTGAAGCCGACGCCGGGCGTGCCGTCGAGCTCGACCGCGAGGCCAGGCAGGTCGATCATCTCGAGGTCGCCGGCGAGGGCGCGTTCGATCCCCGCCCGGGCGTCCTCACGCTCGACCGCGGCGAGGAACCCGACGGTTCCGAAGTTGACCCCGAAGACCGGGACGCCGCTGCGGGCGA
>DASXBC010000118.1:0-11957 GCA_036406355.1 Solirubrobacterales bacterium
GATCCCGATGATGGTCCCCTTGTTCTGCAGGGCGCCGCCCCCGCCGGGGCTGTTGCCGTTGCCGATCAGCTGCACGGCGGCCAGGACGCCGGCGCCGATCAGGACGATCAGCAGGATCGCCGCCCAGGACCAGCGTCGCCGCCCCGAGGAGAGCTTGCGCCGCGGGGGCGGCACGGCATCGAGCACGCTGGTCGCCTCGCCGGTGGTCGAGCCCGCCCGCGCCGCCTCGACCTCGAGCGCCGTCTCCAAATCGTCGATCATCTCGCTGACGGTCTGGTAGCGCTCAGCGGGGCTCTTCGCCGTCGCCCGCTCGACCACGAGCGCGACCGCAGCCGAGACCTCGGGCCGCCGGCGCTGCACGTCGGGCAGCTCCTCGTTGACGTGTTTCATCGCCACGCCGACCTGGCTGTCGGCGTGGAAGGGGACCTGGCCGATCAGCATCTCGTAGATGACGACCCCGAGCGAGTAGATGTCGGACCGCGGGTCGACCCCGCGGCCCATCGCCTGCTCGGGGGCGACGTAGTCGGTCGTCCCGAGGACGCGGCCGGTCGCTGTCATCCCGTCCTGTTCGAGCTGGCGGGAGATCCCGAAGTCGGTCAGCTTGGCGCGGCCCTCCTCGTCGATCAGGACGTTCTGGGGCTTGATGTCGCGGTGGACCATCTGCCGCGCGTGGGCGACGCTGAGCCCGTGGGCGATCTCGATCGCGTAGGCGAGCGCCTCCTGGGTGTCGAGCGCGCCGACCCGGCCGATCCGCTGCTTCAGCGTCTCGCCCTTGACGTACTCGAAGACGATGTAGGGGTGGCCCTCGTCCTCGCCGGCGTCGATCACGGAGACGACGTTCGGGTTGTTGAGCTTGGCGACCGCGCGGGCCTCCTGGCGGAATCGCTCGAGCTGGTCGGGCTGCTCCGACATCTCGCGGTGCATGACCTTCACCGCGACGGGACGGTCGAGGGTCTCGTCGCGGGCGAGGTACACCGTCGACATGCCGCCGCTGCCGAGCTTCGCCTCCAGCCGGTAGCGGCCGGAGAGCACCGTTCCGATCATCCGAGAGCTTGTGGATCGGGCGTCCATCTATGTCTGTTCATTGTCGGGCACGCCGTCCCGAAGTGGTTCTCTGTCGCGACCTGGTCTCCCGCTCAGGCGCGGGAGATTTCGCCCACCGCGGCGGAGGCCCGGCCGATTCGCCTGGCCCCGGGGCAATGGCCGCGCAGGATCCCCACCGCCGCCTCCTCGTCGCTCGCCGCGACGACGCAGCAGAAGCCGCATCCCATGTTGAAGACCCGGTGCATCTCGTCGCCCTCGACGCCCGCGCGCTCGCCGATCAGCTCGAAGATCGGCTGCGGCGGGAGCGGATCGTCGATCTCGTAGCCGACCGCGGCGGCCAGCCGCAGCAGGTTCCCGAGGCCGCCGGAGGTGATGTGGGCGAGCCCGCGCACGTCGACCGGCGAGCGCAGCAGCTCGAGCACCGGCCGGACGTAGATCTGGGTGGGCTCGAGGAGGGCGTCGCCCAGCGTCCGGCCGAGGCGGCCCTCCGGGTCCTCGTCGAGAGCGAGCCCCTCGAGAGCGGAGCGGGCCAGGGTGTAGCCGTTCGAGTGGATCCCGTTCGACGGCAGCCCGATCACCGCGTCGCCCGGCTCCACCGCAGACCCGTCGACGATCGCATCGAGCGCGACGGTGCCGAAGCAGGCGCCGGTGAGGTCGAAGCCGCGGACCAGGTCGCCGAGCTGCGCGAGCTCTCCGCCGGGGATCTCGACGCCGGCCAATTCGGCGCCCCGCGCGAGGCCGACCCCGATCTGCTCGCAGACCTCGGGGTCGGCGCGCTCGATCGCGATGTAGTCGAGCATCGCCAGCGGTTCGGCGCCGACGCAGATGACGTCGTTGACGTTCATCGCGACGCAGTCGATCCCGACCGTTTCGAAGCGACCGAGCTGCTCGGCTACGAGGAGCTTGGTTCCCACCCCGTCGGTCGAGAGCGCGATCCCGGTCCGCTCGTCGATTCGGATCACGCTCGCGTAGTGGCCTGGCAGCGGCACCTGGCGCGAGGGTCGGTCGAGCTCGATCCGGCCGAGGGCCGCGACCAGCGACGCGACGGCGGAGTCCGCGGCCCCCTGGTCGACTCCGGCCTGCGCGTAGGCGTCGTCGCTCATCGTCTTCTCAGCTTCGCAAGAACCGCGGCGGCGAGGCCGGCGCGGTAGACGGCGTACGGCCAGAGCGCCCGGTCGCGCTCGACGAGGTGGATCAGGCGCTGCGAGGCCAGGGTCGATGCGAACGAGGCGCCGACGCCGATCGCGAGCGAGCGCCGGAGTTGCCGCGAGGCACCGCGGCGCCGCAGGCGGATGCCCTTGAGGAGGCTGGCGCCGACGATTATCGGCAGCGCGATCGTGCGCGAAAGCAGGTTCGCCTGGTCGCGCGAGAACCGCCGCCAGCGGGCGGCGGCGAGGGTGACCCCGTTGCGGGACACCCCCGGGACCAGGGCCGCCGCCTGCGCGACGCCGAGGATCAGTCCGTCGGCCGGCGTGGCGTCGCCCCGTCCCCGCTCCTGCGGCCGTCGGTCCGCAACGAGCATGGCTCCGGCCCCAGCGAGGAGCCCGAGCGCGGTCGCCCGCGGGCCTCCGAGCCGCTGCTCGATCGGCCGCTCGAGGGTGTAGCCGACCACCGCCGCCGGGACGAAGGAGAGGCCGAGGAGCAGAGCCCGGCGTGCGTCGAAGCCGCGCAGCTCCTCGACGATCAGCCGCCGCTGCCCGATCAGGAGCGCCGCGGCGGCACCGGCATGGAGCGCGACCTCGAAGCTCTTGCGGATCTCGGGATCGAGCTCGTCCCAGTCCCAGCCGGCGAGCCAGGGGACGAGGACGATGTGGGCCGAGCTTGAGACCGGCAGCAGCTCGGCGGGTCCCTGGACGACCCCCAAGGCAACCGCTCGGCGGGTGGGGATGCGGCCGTCGGCGCCCTCGTTCAAGCTCCGCTCTTCGAGCCGGCGGGCTCGGCGTCGCGGGCTCCTCGCCTGCGGCGGATCAGCAGATAGGCGATCAGGCCGATCGCGGCGAGCAGCACCGCGTAGTCGAGGTACTGGAGGTGGTCGCGCCACTGTTCCCAGTTTTCGCCGACCGCGCGGCCGATCAGGGCCAATCCCAGGACCCAGGGAATGCACCCCGCCAGCGTCAGAGCCGTGAACCGCCAGAACGGCATCTTCGCGACGCCGGCCGGCAGCGAGATGAAGGTGCGGACGATCGGGATCATCCTGGCGAAGAGGACGGTCGGGCTGCCGTAGCGCTGGAACCAGTCGTCGGCCCATTTCAGGTACCTGGGGGGGAGGTGGATCAGGCGGTTCTTTTCGAGCAGGTCGAGCCGGGCGTAGTAGCCGGCGGCGTACGCGATCCACGACCCGACCAGGTTGCCGAGGACGCCGGCGGCGACGATCCCGAACAGGGTCAGTTCCCCGGCGGCGACGCTCGAGCCGGCGAAAAGCATGATCGCCTCGCTCGGGATCGGCACGCAGGCCGACTCGAGGGTCATCAGGATGAAGACCGCCGGCAGCCCGGTGCTGCTGATGAAGTCGGTCCCGGCGTTGACGGCGAAGTCTGTGATGCTGGCGAAGGGGAGCATGCGGGGAGCCGGGATTGTAGGCGCCGAGCGGGGTAGCAACTAGACTCGCCCCCTGAGCGCGGAGTGAGCGAGCGTGACGATCTGGTTCTTCGCGAAGCGAGCGAAGCGCGAAATTTATTCCGTCCCATCACACCCTCGATGCGCCGCCTCAACCACCCCGTCTACCGCAACCGCCTCCTCCAGCTCGCCGCCGACGGCGTCCTCGTCGCGCTCGCGTTCTATCTCGCCTTCCGCCTCCGCTTCCTCGACGATCCGCGGGGGCTGCCGCACCGCTACGAGGTCCTCTTCGCCCAGGCGGTCGCCTTCGTCGTCGTCGGCAAGCTGATCGTCTTCGCCGCCTTCGGCCTGTACCAGAAGTGGTGGCGCTACGTGAGCGGCGGCGACTTCCTGATGATCGTCCGCGCGGTGGCGGCGGCGAGCGCGATCCTCGTCGTCCTCTTCACGGTCCTGAAGCCGTTCGAAGACGACCTCCCGCGCTCGGTCGCGGTAATCGACTTCATGCTGACCCTGCTGCTGATCACCGGCGCCCGCCTCGCGGTGCGGCTGATCGTCGAGCGGCCGAGCCACGGTCACCTCGTGCCGAAACACGAGGTGCTGGTGATCGGCGCCGGATCCGGCGGCCAGATGGTCGTCCGCGAGCTTCACCTCAACCCGAATCTCGGCTCGACCGCGATCGGGTTCGTCGACGACGACCCGCGCAAGCAGGGGATGCGTATGCTCGGCCTCAAGGTCCTGGGAACGACGGACCGGATCGAGAAGCTCCTCGACGAGACCGAGCCGGACGAAGTCGTGATCGCGATCCCATCTGCTCCCGGGATGGTCCGCGGCAAGGTCGTCGCCGCCGCTCGCGAACGGGGGATCAGGGTGCGGACGCTGCCGACCGTGTTCGAGCTCCTGCGCGGCGGGGTCCAGCTCAACAAGCAGCTCCGCGACGTCCAGGTCGAGGACGTCCTCGGCCGCGACCCGATCGTGGTCGAGCTCGACCGCGTCGGCGCCTACCTCCGTGACCGAATCGTCCTCGTCACCGGCGCCGGCGGGTCGATCGGCTCCGAGCTCTGCCGCCAGATCGCCCGCGTCCGGCCGCGGCTGCTGGTGATGCTCGACCAGGCCGAGGACAACCTGTTCCAGATCGACCGCGAGATGGTCGAGGAGCGCCACTTCACGAACGTCGAGTCGGTGCTCGCCGACTGCAAGGAGCCGCACCGGATGCTGGAGGTGATGCAGCGGTTCAAGCCGAGCGTCGTCTTCCATGCCGCCGCCTACAAGCACGTCCCGCTGATGGAGGCGAACCCGCTCGAGGCGGTGCGCAACAACGCGATCGCGACCCGGATCACCGCCGAGACCGCGGCGGCGTCGAACGTCGAGCGCTTCGTCCTCATCTCAACCGACAAGGCGGTCAATCCGAAGACCGTGATGGGAGCCTCGAAGGCGATGGCCGAGTGGATCGTCGAGACCGCCGCCGACAAGCACCCGGGGACCCGGTTCGCCGCTGTGCGATTCGGCAACGTGCTCGCCTCCTCGGGCAGCGTCGTCCCGCTCTTTCGGCGCCAGATCGAGCGCGGCGGCCCGGTCACCGTCACCCACCCGGCGATGACCCGCTACTTCATGACGATTCCGGAGGCGGTGCAGCTGGTGATCCGCGCCGGCGACATCGGCGCCGGCCGCGGCGAGGTGTTCGTCCTCGACATGGGGGAACCGGTCAAGATCGTCGATCTTGCCCACAACATGATCAGGCTGGCGGGCTATGAGCCCGAAGCGGACATCGCGGTCGAGTTCACCAAGCCGCGGCCGGGGGAGAAGCTGCACGAGGAGCTGTTCGGAGTGGGCGAGACGCCGCAGCCGACCGCGGCGAAGCGGATCCACCGCGCGGTGCGGGAGACGCCGCTCGACCCGGAGTGGGTCGATGCGACCCTCAACTCACTCGAGCACATGGTGATGGCCGGCGACGAGGCCAACCTCGCCGAGCGCGTGGTCGCCCTGATCACCTCAGGCTCCGATGACACGGCGGCAGTCGGCTACGACGGGTAGCCTCTCGCCTCCACTTGCGCGAATTGATCCAGGAAATCGGGGCCTACGCGGGCCTGGTCGCGTTCCTCGGACTCGCCGTCGTCGCGCTGCTCGCGTTTACGCAGGGAAGGGACATCCGCCGCCTTCGCGAGTGGGCGGGATCTGCGCCCGAGCGCGACGCCGGGCGCAAGGAGGCGACCTCGGCCGTCGCCGCGCAGCGTGCCGAAGAGCTGCGCAAACTGGAGGAGGCGCGAACCGCGGAGCACTCGGCCGCCCAGCAGCGAGACGAGCGCCGGCGCCGGCGCGAGGAAGGTCTGTCGGAGATGACGATCGGCGAACGGATACGCGACGGTCTCTCCCTTGGCGGCCGCCTCGCCGAACCGCGCTACCTCGCCGGCCTGTTCGTGGTCGTCGTCCTGATCGTCGGCGGCGTCGCCTACGCGGTGACGCAGGGCGGCAACGAAGCGGACGGGCGAGGCAAGCACGGCAAGAAGTCGGCCGCCGAGAAGCCGGCGGAAATCGAAGTGACCGTCCTCAACGGGACCGCGGTCCCGGGCCTGGCGGCGACATACGGCGACAAGGTCGAGCGCAAGGGATACACGCTGGGCGCGGTCACCAACAGCACCTCGAGCTTCAGCGAAAGTGTCGTCATGTTCTCCGACGGGAGCGCTCCTGAGGCCCACCGGGTGGCGAAGTCGCTCGAAATCTCCCAGGTTCGGCCGATGACGCCGGAGGTCGAATCGGTCTCGGCCGGAGCGCCGGTCTCGGTCGTGGTCGGCGAGGACAATGCCTCGTCGCCGGGTTAGCTTCGCGAGCGTCGTCTTCGCGCTGCTCGTCATCGCCACTCTCGCTGCCTTCGCCTGGTCGCAGCGGCTGAAGCGCGACCCGCTTGTCCTCGACCGTGTCAGCTTCGTCGGGGTTCCCCGGGTCCACCCGAACGCCCCCCCCGTCCGCTCCTTCACGCCGAACGACGACTGCCGCCACGACAGGATCCGGATCCGGTTCCGGATGACCCAGTCCGACATCGCCGATGTCCAGGTGGTGAAGCCGGGCGGCAAGCTGGTGCTGACCCTGGCCCGCGAAGCGTTCCTCAAGCGTTACACGTACTCCACCTACTACTGGGATGGCCGGGTGAGGGACGACGGAATCGCGCCCCCTGGGCGCTACAAGCTGCGGGTCAAAATGCTGGGCCAGGGCCGGACCCTCGTTCCGGGCCTGGCGATGAAGCTGCACGAAGCGCCCCGGCGGCCGTCGAAGGGCTGTCCCACCGGGGCCGGAGGCCAGGGTTGAGCGACGTCCTAGGGGGGGCGGCCCTGCTGGTCGTCTCCGCCGCTGCCGCGGCGGCGATGCTGCTCCCGGCGGGCCGCCTCCGCTCGGCGGCGATGCTGTTCGCGGTCGCCTGCTTCCCGGTCCTGATCCTCGCCGACCAGTGGAACTCGCCCCAGATCTCCGACCTCCGCGACGACCCGGCACGGATGGCGGCCCTGGCGGCGCTCGCCCTGTTCGCCGCCGCGGCGCTCGCGCTCGCCTTCCGCCGCTGGGCGGCGACCCTGCCGCTCGCGATCGTCTTCGCCCTCCCGTTCCGCATCCCCCTCCACGCCGGCGGCGACACCGCCAACCTCCTGGTACCGCTTTACCTGGTCATAGGGGGTGGGGTGCTGTTCGCCGCATCCCGAGATCTGGGGATCTTCACGGCGGCTTCTCCGGCGGGTGGTGTCGAGGACAGCTCGGCCGGCAGATCCCCACCGGCATCGACGACGGGACCCGCCGGCCAGGCCGCAGTGTGGCTACCCCGAGTTCTCGCGGCCGTCGTCCTGCTCTACGCGCTCCAATCCCTCTACTCCCCGGATCTATCCAAATCGATCCAGAACGTCTGCTTCTTCTTCGTCCCGTTCTCGCTCGTCTACGCGCTGTTGCGCGATGTCGAGTGGGACCGGCGGCTGCTCACCGCGGTCCTCGTGGTGGTTGCGGTCGAGGCGGTCGCCTTCGTAATGGTCGGCACCGTCGAGTACCTCAGCGAAAGCCTGTTCTGGAACGACCAGGTGATCCGCTCCAACGACTTCCACACCTACTTCCGGGTCAACTCGATCTTCTGGGACCCGAACATCTACGGCCGCTATCTGGCGCTCACGATCGTGATCGCGATGTCGGCGCTGCTGTGGGCGCGGGAGCGCCGCGAGCAGGCGCTGTTGGCGATCCTCATCGCGATCCTCTGGCTCGGCCTCGTCCCGACCTTCTCGCAGTCGAGCTTCGCCGCCGTCCTCGCGGGCATGGCGGTGCTGGCGGCCCTGCGCTGGAGCGTTCGCTGGACCCTCGCGGCGGTCGCCGCCGCCGCGGTCGCCGGGACGATCGCGGTCCTCTTCATCGGCGGCTCCTCCTCTCTCAACCCCTCCCGCCTCAACGTCGACACCGGCGGCCGCGCCAACCTCGTCTCCGGCGGCGCCGAACTGTTCGCCAGGCGCCCGGTCTGGGGTTACGGGGCCGGCTCGTTTCCGGCCGCCTACCGCGAACACATCGCGACCAGAAAGGCCCCGGTCTCGGTCTCCCACACCGAGCCGGTCACCGTCGCCGCCGAGCAGGGCGTCATCGGACTGGCGGCCTATTGCGCGTTGCTCGTCTGCGCTCTCTGGACGATGGCGAGTGGTCTGTTCGGCAGCGCCGCCCAGCCGGTCGGTCGGGTCGCGGTGCTGGCCACGTTCGTCGCCCTGCTCGTCCACACGATGGCCTACGCGGGGTTCTACGAGGACCCGATCACCTGGGTGCTGCTGGCGATGGGCGCCACGCTCGCGGCCGCCGCGGTCCGCGAGCCCACCTAGGCTGACTGCCGTGAGCGCGGAGCGAGCAAACGTCCATCTCTGTTTCTGCGTGCAGCGAGCGAAGCGCGAAACTTGACGATGTCCGGGTACCTCCGCCGCCTCGCGACGACCGGCGCCGCCTACACGGCGGCCAACGTCATCTCAAAGCTGATCGCGGTAGCGCTGCTGCCGCTCTACACGCGGTATCTGACCCTCGCCGACTACGGAGCCGCCGAGATCCTGTTCGCCGCCGTCGTCGCCGCCAGCATCGTCATCCGGCTCGGCGTGATCGAGGCGCTGCTCCGCTTCTACTACAAGGCCGACGAGGACCCGGAGGCGGTCGTCGCGAGCTCGTTCGCGGCCCTGTTCTGGTTCGCGACGATCGCCGCGCTCCTCGCCCTGCCGTTCGCGGGGCCGATCTCGGAAGCGCTGCTCGACGAACCCGCCCCGGACCTGGCTCGGATCGCGATCGGCGGCCTCTGGGTGCTGACGCTGAACGAGTTTCTGCTGACCCTGTTCCGGCTCGAGGAGCGCGCGCGGGCATTCTTTCTCGTCACGATGGTCAACGTCGTCGCCGCGATCGCGCTGACCGTCGTCCTCGTCGTCGGCCGCGGCGAGGGCGCCCGCGGCCTCCTGCTCGGCAGCTACGTCAGCGGCGCCGCCGTGGTCGTCGCGCTGATCTACGTCCAGCGGCATAGGCTCTCGCTCTGGTTCGACCGGGCCCTGATGCGCCGGCTGCTGCGCTTCGGCCTGCCGACGATGCCCGCCGAGCTCTCGCTCTACGCGCTCAACTTCGTCGACCGGATCATCATCGTCCGCACCGTCGGGCTTCCGGAGGCCGGCCTCTACTCGCTGGCGGTCAAGTTCGCGCAGGGCGTCAACGTCCTCGTCCGCGGCTTCCAGCTCGCCTGGCCGCCGCTCGCCTACTCGATCCGCGACGACGACGAGGCTCGCCGCGCCTACGCCGCGGTCGTCACCTGGTTCCTCGTCGGCTGTTCCTTCGTCGTGGTCGGGATGTGGCTGTTCTCGCGCTGGATCGTCCGGGCGCTGGCGGCACCCCATTTCTTCGACTCCTACGAAGCGATCGGGCTGCTCTCCACAGCGGTCACCCTCTACGCGCTCTACATGGTGTTGCTGGTGATCCTCGGAAGGACCGGGCGCACCCAGTTCAACCTGCCGGCGACCGCCGCCGCCCTCGCTGTCAACATCGGCCTCAACCTGCTCCTCGTCCCGTCGCTGGAAATCGTCGGCGCCGGGATCGCCCTCGTCATCTCCTACCTCGTCGTTCTCGCGCTGATGTACCGGTTTACCCAGCGGCTGTTCCCGGTGCCCTACGAATGGGGCCGGCTGGCGCGGCTGCTTGCGGTCTCGGTCGCCCTGGTGGCGATCGGCGAGCTGGCGATGCCGACCGAGGGCGCACTGGGCCTGGCCGGCCGGATCGTCGTCTGGCTCGCCTATCCGGTGACCCTGCTCGCGGTGGGGTTCTTCAGCGACGAGGAGCGGCGCTGGCTCCGCCGCCTCCGGCACCCGGTCGAGCTCGTTGCCGAGATCGCCGCCGCGAGCCGCGCCGCCCCCGCGGCGGTCGAGGGCGCGATCCCCGAGGCCTACGAGGTCGCCTCCATGGACGAGGACTCGACCGCCTGAGCGCCCTCCGCCCGTTGGCGAAGGCTCTGGCCGCGGCCGGGGAAGAGAGCCTGTCGCGCGTGGGCCGAGTAGATCCTGGTCGGGCGGCCTGGAACGACCGCCGCGACCGCGGCGCGGACGGCGTAGGACCAGGCGGTCAGCGCCCGGACCGCGAGCGCGCCGCCCCGGCTCCCGTGCTTGCGCATGTAGAGATCCCGGTTGCGGTGGAATTCGACGATTCGCGGCAGGCCGGCGGCGAGGTCGGTCGAGAGCTGGTCATGGTGCACAGCCGCCGCGGCCGGCACGTACAGGGTGCGCCAGCCCGCCTCGCCGAGCCGGCGGCAGAAATCGCACTCGTCGTAGTAAACGAAGAAGTCGGGGTCCATGTAGTCGACGGCCGCCGCCGCCTCGCGCCGGACAAGGAGCGCGCTCGATTGCGCCCAATCGACGTCCCTCGTCCTCACGCCTCGGCTCTGGACGCTGAGCCACCGGTGCAGGAAGAGGGCGCCGATCGCCGCGGTCCCGACCCCCGGGAAGCGCCAGGCACAGGGGACCGGCCGGCCATCTGAGTCGAGCAGCTGCGCCCCTGCGGCCGCCGCCCCCGGGTCGGCCTCGAGCGCCTCGACCAGCGCCGCCGCCGCCCCCGGCCGCAGCTCGGAGTCCTCGTTGAGGAGGAGGCAGTAGCGGCCGCTCGCCTCCCGCATCAGAGTCGAATCGTTCTCCCCCTTGCCGGTGCGCCGCTCGAGCGCGATCAGGCGGATCCCGTCGCCGCGGGCGCGGACCGCCTCGGCGGAGCCGTCATCGGAGGCGTTGTCGAGGACGAGCACCTCGCGCTCGAGGCCGTCCGGATGGGTGCGCTCGATCGCGTCGAGGCAGGCGAGCAGGAGCTCGCGCCCATTCGTGTTGACGACGCAGTAGGAGAGCGTTGGCGTCACGGGTTGACGATATTCACTGCGCCAGGGGTCACACGCCACGGGTCTGACCTCGAGCGCATCCGGCTCCGGTTCGCCCGCCCGCTCCGGCGCCGGCGATGCGACGGGGGCGGGCGGTCCCACTCAGGCGTCGCCGGCGCTAGCTTTTGGGCGATGACGGCTGGGGCGGGATCGGTCGGCTCTCGGCAGGCCCCGCTGCGGGGGCCGAGTCGCCGGCGCCGCCTCTGGGTCGGGTTCGCCCTGCTGGCGGCGCTCTTCCTCGCCGGCGCGGCAGTCGTACGCGCGGAGACCGAGGCGACGCCACGAGTCCTGCTGCACCGCACAATTCCCTTGCTCGTGCGCCTGCCCGGCAAGCCCTTCCACCCGGCCTGGCCGCGGGAAGGCCAGGCGGCGGCCCGGATCGAGGGGCTCGCCAACCTCGGCACGAGCGGGCGCCAGGTCCCTGTCCCGATCGCGAGCGTCGCCAAGGTGATGACCGCCTACCTGACGCTCAGGCAGCACCCGCTGGCGCCGGGGCGGGAAGGCTTCCGCATCCGGATCACGCGCGCCGACGTCGCCGACATGCGCGAACGGATCGCGCGCGACGAGTCGGTCATCGAGGTGCGCGCCGGCGAGAGCCTCAGCGAGCGCCAGGCCCTCGAGGCGTTGATGCTTCCCTCCGCCAACAACCTCGCCGCGCTTCTCGCGGTTCGCGACGCGGGCAGCATCGGTCGCTTCGTAGCCGAGATGAACCGCGCCGCCGCCGGGCTGGGCATGCGCCACACCCGTTACACCGACCCGAGCGGCTTTGATCCGAGCACCGTCTCGACCGCCGCCGACCAGATCAAGCTCGCGCGGGCGGCGATGGCGGAACCCGCCTTCGCCCGGATCGTCGCGATGCCCTCGGCCGAGCTGCCCGTCGCCGGCCGGGTCATCAACTACAACGAACTGGTCGGCCGCGACGGCTACCTTGGGATCAAGACCGGCTCTGACGAAGCGGCGGGCGGCTGCCTGCTCT